>JANXFM010000140.1 GCA_024959975.1 Flavobacteriales bacterium | reverse complement strand
TTATAGTAAGCAGAACCATCATCGTTGGTGTGTTTCTTACTTTCTGTAATGGTTAAATAATAATCGTTTGCACGCGTAGATCTTACGTCAAAAAAGTAAGTTCTTCTTCCGGCTCTCAAAATTTTTGAGAAGATTTCCTGCGATTTACTATCGTGTCCTTCCATGATTTTATTTCGTTCTGTCTCTTTTCAATCCTTCAAATCTTGTAAAAATTATTCTGAAATAAAAGGAAAAACATAAAAAGCTGCTTTAATATTTAGATTCAACCAGTTGCTTTTTGAAGATACGGGCATATTCTTCATCCATATTCATAAGTGTATTATGGTCTCCCTGTTCGATAATTTCACCCTGTTTCAATACAATAATTTGATCTGCATGTTTAATGGAAGATGCTCTGTGGGAAATGATTATACAAGATTTACTCTCGCTTTGATTTTTGATGTTTTGAAGGATGAGTTCTTCAGTTTCTGTATCAACTGCAGATAAGCAGTCATCGAATAGCATAAATTTAGGCTTTCTTATTAGTGCACGCGCAATAGATAATCTTTGTTTCTGACCTCCCGATAACGTTATCCCTCTTTCACCAATAATTGTTTCAAACTGTTTTTTAAATTGTTTAATGTTACTATAAATACCTGCTTTTTTAGCTGCATTCATTACTGCATCTGCATCGCAATCTTGATCTCCAAAAGCAATATTGTTGTAAATTGAATCTGAGAATAGAAATGACTCCTGAGGAACATATCCCATGGCATTTCTTAAGTCGTTTAGGTTTAAGTTTTTTATATTTTCCCCTCCGATACAAATGGTTCCTGAGTCAGGGTCATTAATGCGACAAAGTAATTCTGCAAGTGTACTTTTTCCTGAACCAATTTTACCAATAATCCCTATTGTTTCGCCTTGTTTTAAGGTAAAAGAAATTTTCTTTAGTGCTTGAATTCCGGTATCAGGGTAGGTAAACGATACTTTGTTAAATTCAATATCTCCTTGAATATTACTATGTCCTGTTGTTTGATCTTCAATTTCCGGTTGTTCATTCATAAACTCATTGATGCGTTCTTGTGAAGCCGCAGCTCTTTGTACAATAGAAGTTACCCAACCAAGAGAAGCTACGGGCCAGGTAAGCATGTTTACATAAATTACAAATGTAGCAATATCACCCACTTGAATATGACCAGCTATAGCTTCCATACCACCAATATAGATTGTGAAAAGTGTACTTAAACCTATTAGTAAAACCATTAATGGGAAGAATAAGGCATTTACTTTTACAAGTGATAAATTCTTCTTTTTATAATCTTCGGCAGCATCCATAAACTGATTTTGAGCAAAATCTTCCTGGATGTAAGATTTTATCACGCGTATGCCCGAAAATGTTTCCTGGCTGATACTAGATAATTTTGAGAGTTGTCTTTGAACAATTTCACTTTTTACATTCATAACACTACTAACCTTGTAAATGGCAATCACTAAAATAGGTAAAGGACTAAGTGCGTAAAGGGTAAGTTTCGGACTTATACTTGCCATTTTTGGTATAATAAGAGAAATGCTGATGATGAGGTTTGTAGTGTAAAGTATGGCAGGGCCCAAAAACATTCGAACCCGACTAACATCTTCACTTATCCGGTTCATCAGATCACCCGTTTTATTCCTTTTGTAAAAAGATATACTGAGTCTTTGATAATGATTGTAGATTTCGTTTTTCAGGTCATATTCTATCATTCTCGACATAACAATGATGGTTTGGCGCATGAAAAACATGAATAATCCCTTACAAGCGGCAAAAGCTAAAACCAAAAAGGCATAGTAGGCTAATTGATTTTTTACTAAGCTCTGAACGGTGCCATCTGATGAAGTTTTTTCGCTTAGTGCATCGCTGATAATATTGAAGACTTCACCAATGTATACCGGAGGGTAAAGCCCGAAAACATTTGAGATAAAGATGAAAAGCAATCCCAAAATAAATCGGTAGCGATATTTCCAAAAATACTTATTTAGATAACGAAGTGCTTCCATGGGTTAAATTCAGTTTTTTTTTAAAAAAAAGAGTATTTTTGCACAAAATTATAAGTGTATTAATTTGACTTCAAAAATACAGTTCTAAGATATACAATCTTTACGCTGTTTAGAAAAAGTCAGCAATAATAAAAATAACAGATGATTAAAGTAAATGACGTACAAGATGTACAATCTTCCGACAATCCGATTATTCGTAAAATGAGTGAAATGGGCCATGAACAAGTTGTTTTTTGTCAGGACCAGAAAACAGGTTTAAAAGCCATTATAGCTATTCATAGCACAGCTTTGGGGCCGGCACTAGGAGGAACTCGAATGTGGAAGTATAATAATGAATTGGAAGCTTTAAATGACGTATTGCGTTTATCACGTGGCATGACTTTTAAAGCATCAATCTCCGGATTAGACCTGGGAGGTGGTAAAGCGGTAATTATCGGGGATGCCAAAACGGAGAAAACAGATGATTTAATGCGTCGTTTTGGTAAATTCGTTGAAACGTTGAGTGGGAATTACATCACTGCCGAAGATGTGGGGATGACGACTCACGATATGGAAATGATCCGTGAGGAAACCAAACACGTTACGGGTATTCCTCAGTCTATGGGTGGTTCCGGCGACCCTTCTCCGGTTACAGCTTATGGAGTGTATATGGGCATGAAAGCTTCTGCTATGTACAAGTGGGGGTCTGATGATCTGAAAGGTAAGAAAATTGCCGTTCAGGGTATTGGAAATGTTGGGGAGAACTTAGTAAAATACTTATCTGAAGAAGGTTCTGTTATCTATATTAATGATATTAGTAAAGAACAATTAAACAAGGTAGCTGCTAAGTACGGTGCTACGATTGTTGAGGGTGATGCTATTTATGATATAGATATGGATATTTATGCTCCTTGTGCTTTAGGTGCTTCGGTAAATGATTATACTTTAAGTCGTTTAAACTGTGAAATTATTGCCGGAGCTGCGAATAATCAATTGGCTGATGAGGTAAAACATGGTCAAATGCTTATGGATATGGGAATTATTTATGCTCCTGACTTCTTAATCAATGCCGGAGGATTAATTAGTGTTTATTCTGAGATTAAGGGTTATGATCAAAAAGAAACCTTGGCGAAAACAAAAGAGATTTATAATACAACTCTTGATATCCTAAGGAAATCTGAGTTGGAGGGAATTACTTCCCATGAAGCCGCAAAACAAATTGCTCAAACTCGTATAGAACAGTCTTTATCTAATTAAGAAATTATACATTTGTGCGAAATTTACCGAAGCAATCTGTTTTTTTGTTCATTGAAACCCATTATCTATGCTAAATAGGAGACATATCCGTATTAAAGTCCTTCAAATTCTTTATGCTTTCTTTCATTCAGAGGGGGATGATTTAATGAAGTTTGAGCGTGAACTGGAAAAGAGTATCAATCAGACGCACGCCTTGTATGTTCACTTATTAGTATTGTTAGTGAATTTAAAATCACTGGCTGAAAAAAAGATAGAAAAGGGTAGAGACAAGTTGCTTCCTACACAAGAAGATTTAGATCCAAACACAAAATTTATTGATAATAAGGTTCTTGGTCTTTTAGCAACGAATTTATCACTCCTTGATAAAGTTGAGTCAGAAGTTGTTTATTGGGATGATAGCCCTGAGATTCAGGCTAAATTATTACGTCAAATTCAAGAGTCGGAACTGTATAAAACTTATATGGCCGAGTCGGAGTCTTCATTTATCGATGATCGTAAATTTGTTTCGGCTTTATTTATGGAGTTTATTGCTCCTAACGAAGATCTGCACTCATTTTTAGAAGAAAAAAGTGTTTATTGGTCAGATGATTTTTCTGTTGTTAATCTGTCGGTTATTAAAACTATAAAAGCTTTTAAATCAGATTCTGATGCGTATAGTAGATTATTGCCTTTGTACAAGAATGAGGACGATAGAAAATATGCATCTAATTTACTAAAGAGAACACTTGCTAATTCAGCAGAATACAAAAAGTATATTGTTGAAACAGCAAGTAATTGGGGTGAAGAGCGAATCTCTGATATGGATCAGTTGTTAATGCAGATGGCAATATGCGAATTGTTGCATTTTGAAACGATTCCTGTTAAGGTTACCTTAAATGAATATATAGAATTATCGAAAGACTATTCTAGTCAAAAAAGTAAAGTGTTCATTAACGGAGTAATCGATAAATTGGTCATTCGATTTAAGGAAGAAGGAAAGTTGAAAAAAATAGGTAGAGGCTTAGTTGAATAATTCTCTTAAGAATTTTACATTTGTTCCCAATCAAAAACGAATGATGAAAAAAAGTGCTGTTATCGTATTTTTGGGTTTGAGTCTTATGGCTTGTAAGCAGGATGCTACATCGAAAATTGATGTTTCCAGACAAATAGAACGTACAGAGGTTAGTTTAGATCAGGTAGATACACCTACAGATGCTAAAATGGACTTTGAAGCGATTGAATGGGATTTTGGGAATATTGATCAGGGAGATGTTATTGAATATGCTTTTAGGTTCACGAATTCAGGTTCTACCCCTTTAATCATCACAAATGCGAAAGGATCTTGCGGATGTACGGTTCCCGAATGGCCAAGAGCACCTGTTGCTCCGGGCGAAAGTGGTGTTATTGATGTAAAGTTTAACAGCAAAGGGAAAAAAGGAAAACAAAACAAACGTGTTACTTTAACGACCAATATGGTTCCCAGCCAACAGATATTGACTGTTAAAGGACAAGTAAATTTAAAAGAAGAGTAGATGTTGACAATTTTATTACAAGCTCCAGATGCAGGCGGAATCATGAATTTTATGCCTCTAATTTTAATCGTGGTAATCATGTATTTTTTTATGATCCGTCCACAGGTGAAAAAACAAAAGGCTGAGACCAAGTATCGTGCTGAGATTCAAAAAGGCGATAAGATCGTAACGATTGGTGGTATCCACGCAAAAGTATTGGAAGTGAATGAGGATACTTTGCTCATTCAGGCCGATGGTGGTACTTCAAAATTTATGATCAATAAAACGGCGATTTCCAAAATTTAATTGACGGTTTTCAGCAGTCAGCTTTTAGGATATAAAAAAGGTGATGTTTGGAAAAACTCTTCCCTGAAGGGGAGATGTCACGTAGTGACAGATTTTCAAACCTGATTACCGGCAGGTAAGTTTTTCAAATAAAAAAGAGGCTATTCACAGAATAGCCTCTTTTTTGTTTTAATCTCAATTCGATTAGATTCCCGTATAGTTTTGAGGAGTAATCTGTTTCAATTCAGCTTTCAATTCATCGCTTACGTCTAAAGTGTCGATAAAATCGGCAATACTCAATTTTGTAATCCCAGCATTGGTCCTTGTCAGACCCTTCAGAGCTTCGTAAGGTGAAGGGTAAGCTTCTCTTCGAAGAATGGTTTGTATGGCTTCAGCAACTACAGCCCAGTTGTTTTCCAGATCAGCCAAGATATTATCTTCTCTAATAATAAGTTTATTTAAACCTCTTAAAAGAGCACCAAAAGCAATACTTGTATGAGCCAACGGAACACCTACATTTCTTAATACCGTAGAATCTGTCAGATCTCTTTGTAATCGTGAAACAGGAAGCTTGGCAGCCAAGTGTTCAAATAAAGCATTTGCAATACCGATATTACCTTCTGAATTTTCGAAGTCAATAGGGTTTACTTTATGTGGCATGGCAGAAGAACCTACTTCGCCTTCTTTAATTTTTTGCTTGAAATAATCCATAGAGATATAGGTCCATATATCGCGATCTAAATCTAAAAGGATATTGTTGATACGCTTCATCGCATCAAAAAGAGCGGCCAAATTATCGTAATGCTCAATTTGTGTGGTTGGATGGGAGCGATCTAAGCCTAATACATCGTTTACAAAGTGATTTCCAAAAGCTAGCCAGTCATTTTTTGGATAGGCCACCAGGTGTGCATTAAAGTTACCCGTTGCACCACCAAATTTAGCAGAGAAAGGAACTGTTTTTAATTGCTCTACCTGACGGTTTAAACGAGCAATAAATACTTCAATCTCTTTCCCCATACGAGTAGGGGAGGCTGGCTGTCCATGAGTTCGAGCCAACAAGGGGATGTCTTTCCATGCTGTAGCAAGCTCTTTCAGTTTTCCGATTACCTCTTCCAATTGTGGAAGGTATTGCTCTAATACTGCTTCTTTAAGAGAAAGGGGTACCGAAGTATTATTGATGTCTTGTGAAGTCAAGCCAAAGTGAATGAATTCTTTGTATTCTTCTAGTTTAAGCGCATCAAATTTTTCTTTGATAAAGTACTCAACTGCTTTTACATCGTGATTGGTTACTTTTTCAATGTCTTTAATTGCCTGAGCATCATCTTCCGTAAAGTCTTTGTAAATAGCTCTTAATGGTTTATAAAGAGTCTTGTCGATATTTTTTAACTGTGGAAGGGGAATTTCACATAAAGCGATGAAATATTCAATCTCCACTCTTACGCGGTATCGAATTAAAGCGTATTCGGAAAAATAAGCAGCCAGTTCTTTCCCTGCTCTACGGTAACGACCGTCAACCGGAGATATTGCAGTAAGTGCATTCAAGTTCATAATTGCGGGTTGAAAATTGAGCTGCTAAGGTAAGAAAACCCTCTTTTATGATGGAATTATTTCGATTTAGTTTTCTATAAAAGCCTTTAGCAGTTGGGTGTTAGCTTTTAGTAGCCCTTCTTTACATCCCTATCTTTTGCCAAACGGGTCTTTCTGTTTTTTCTGTAGATAAGATAAAGACGAAACTTTTTTGCTTTTCTTCATTTGGAAAGTAAATAAGAATGCCATTTTTCTTGCTGCTATTGCAGGTGGTTTGGCAGATGTGGGCTATTTCCTATTTATGGATTTAGGCGGATATGTAAAGTTTGTTCCTGGAACTGTAATGACGATGATTTCTTCTTTAGCAATAATTACAAGTTTCTATGCTTATTTCAAAAGTAGAATGCTTAATTCAGCTGAATAAAATAACGGCATACAACATTGTAAAAACGCAATAGCAGTTTAAGTGAAAACTTGAACCGTTTTTGTGTTTATTTAGGTATATTTCTAAACCAAAAATACGAGAGCATATAATCCGCTACTGCGTTTATACGAGCCCGTTGTGCTTAATTCATATAATGATTTAGTTAGAATGGGATTTCACATCAGGAATAATGAGTACGGTGATAAAATAGAGAAACTAATAACAAACATTTAACAGAAAACATCATGGGAAAAGGTAAAGACACAAAGAAAAACGTTAAAAAAGAAGCAACTAAAACTCCAAAAGAAAAAAAAGCAGAAAAGAGGCTAAAAAAAGCTAAGAAAGGTTAATTTTTTTCTAAAAAACTAAGCACAACAATAGCTAAAATACATGCCCATCCAACCTAACCGTTGTATGTTATTTTAGCTGCACCGTTGTGCTTCTGGTGTACTTCCGCTATTTTAGTGCTATCTGCCAACTGCTGGTACACAAACCGATAGCTGGACGTATGCCATTGAAAAAAGAAAAGCCCACCACACGTTCAAGCACATTTGCTTTTTGTTACATTAAAATAATCACTAAAAACAAGTAGTTTTTGAGAGGCTCACTAAATGGCTCACTAAAATAACGATTATCTGCGCTTTTATGCGCATCTCTGCGAACTATAATTGCATATAACTGAGATTTGAAAAAACATGTCTGGAGTTTTATTTAAGGGCTTGATAGTAAATTACATCTTCTGTATGTACTGTAAACACTGGGATAGCGTGAATTTTAGGCATAAAAAAAATCCCACTTTTCAGTGAGATTTCTTTTGTGAGCCAGGCAGGATTCGAACCTGCGACCGCCTCCTTAGAAGGGAGGTGCTCTATCCAGCTGAGCTACTAGCCCGTTATGGGCACTCTTTTATGAATCCGCAGAGCTTACGGGGTATTGTAAAACTCATAATTAGGTTAATGAGTCGTAATAAAAATTTCGTCGGGGTGGCAGGATTCGAACCTGCGACCTCCTCGTCCCAAACGAGGCGCGATAACCGGGCTACGCTACACCCCGAAATTTTTTTCAATCTAATTATATTGCGGAGAGACAGGGATTCGAACCCTGGGTACCCCTTGCAGGGTACGACGATTTAGCAAACCGTTCCTTTCGGCCACTCAGGCACCTCTCCTATTCAATGAACTCCCTCAATTGAGGAGTGCAAATATAGTTTGCTATTTTCAAGGAAACAAACCTTTTTTAATAGTTTTTTTTAAGCTATAAATAACCGGTTATCGTCTAAGTGAATAAGTGTTTATGAGCTTGGATATTCTATACGTAAATGGTGTATATTTAATAGCTTTTTGAGGAATATTTTCTTTATCAGACTTATTTCTTTAAGTGTAATAGAGGCATGGTCGAACTGCCCCTCGTTCATTTGATTTTGAATGATCTTATCAACTAAAGTGCTAATGTTTTCAGCATTTTTTTCCGGTAAACTGCGTGTGGCAGCTTCTACCGAGTCAGCCATCATTAATACGGCAGTTTCTTTTGAAAAAGGTTTAGGCCCGGGATAACGGAACATATCCGTTTCATTCATTTTATCCGGAAACTTTTTAACATACTGCCGGTAAAAATATTGCACCATACTTTCACCATGGTGTGTTCTGATAAAATCGATGATCTGCTCCGGAAGGTTGTGTTTTTTAGCCTTTTCAATTCCTTTTATCACATGTGAAATAATCACTTTAGCACTTTCATCAGACGAAAGCTCATCGTGTGGATTAATGCCTGCCATTTGATTTTCAATAAAAAACAAAGCATTATCCATCTTTCCAATGTCGTGATACAAAGCACCTGTACGTACTAAAAGTACATTACCACCTATTTCCATAATCGCTTGCTCGGCTAAATTGCTTACCTGTAAGGAATGCTGGAACGTTCCGGGTGCTTTTTCTGCCATTTCCTTTAATAGTGGGTGGTTCGTGTCGGCTAACTCTAAAAGAGATATGTCAGATACTAATGAGAACACCTTCTCATAAATATATACTAAGGGGTATGTAAACAGGGTTAAAAAAGCGCTTATTAGTAAAAAGCCATAAACGATATAATCCTGACCAAAAATATCTCCCTTCGTAATTAAAGAGATTCCCATAAAAGTGATAAAATATACAATCGCTATTTTTCCAACTGAAATAAACAGATCGGAACGCTTATACAAGTTTTTTATAGTTAATACGGATAGTATACCGGCCATCAACTGAATAAAAACAAAATGAAATGGATCTGGAGCTAACCAACCAACCAATACAATTGTTATGGTATGTACAAAAAGTGCCAATCGCAGATCATAAAATGATCTGATAAGCAGTGGTAGTGCACAAAAAGGGACGACATATATTAAATTATTGTTTGAAAATAACAGAGCGAATCGCGCTAAAGCTAAAAACAAAATAACATTCAGAAGTATAAACTTTAAAGAACTTGAATCTCTAAAAAGGGTCACTCTGTTTTTCATCATAAATAAGAATATGATTAGAAAACATAAACTAATTAAGAGTGTTTGTCCGATGACAATGAATCGGTTGGCTCTTGCGCTTATCTGTTTACCTTCATATTCATTTTTATAGGATATGAGTTTTAAATAGGTTTTTTGGTTTACCACTTCTCCCTTAGAAATAATAAGCTCACCAATTTCTACCTTTCCACTGACTTTAGATATTTTAGCTAACTCGGTATCTAAATGAATCTCCGTGCCGTTTGCATCATAAAGTATATTTTGTGTCAGCGCTTCAATGAGGATGTTAACAGATTCATTATAATCTTCTTCATCTGAGATGTTTATTTTTTTTATGACTTCTGTTGCCTGGTTTATGGTAAAAAAATTGCTCAGATAAGTCTGGCTAGAGCCATCTCCTTTCGCGACATAGATGACGTAGTTGGCTTCTTTACCATCAATATTCCCATTGTTTTGAATGACACCTTTTTTATATATTTTATTCCAAACAGCAGTTATTTTTTTCTTTATGCCTGAAACATATTTCCGGTGTTCGGTTTGGGTTTTTAAAATAGGTTTGTTTTCTAATTTGTAGGAAAGGAATCTGTCTAATTCGTAATTTAATTTTGTTTTTCCATCATTTTCTTTTTCTTTATCAAGGGTGAAAAAGAATGTTTTCTGATCGCTAACCTGTTGTTTCTCTTCTGCTATTTTTTCGACAGGCTTGAGAATAGAAAATTCCATATCGGAAATTAAGTTCTCATGAGGCCATGGCTTCCCTTCAATAGGCTCATATTTAAAGCTCTTTTTTCTAGGCATTAAATAAACCCCTACACCTATAGCTATTATGAAAAGAGCAATTCTGTAAATAGAACTATGCTGATTTCTAATGAGTTCCAATATTTTTTTCATCTACAATTCCTTTCCTACGAACTTAAACAAATTTGTAGTGCTTGCAAAGATAATTTGTGCTGAATTGAGGCTTCATTTTTTGTAACTTGTAGTGCTTTTAAAAGACCAAATATTATTAATAGAAATACAGGTTTTATATTTATAAACTCAAAATAGTAAATACATGAAAGATGTAGTTATCGTTTCTGCTGTTAGAACTCCAATGGGTAGTTTTGGTGGCGTATTATCATCTGTTGCAGCCCCAAAGCTGGGAGCAGCTGCCATTAAGGGTGCTTTAAGTAAAATAGATCTAGACCCTTCATTTGTTCAGGAAGTAATTATGGGTAATGTATTGCAAGCGAATTCAGGTCAGGCTCCTGCGCGTCAGGCTGCACTTGCTGCAGGGCTTACACAAGAAGTCCCATGTACTACAGTAAATAAAGTGTGTTCTTCAGGAATGAAAGCCATTATGATGGCTGCTCAAAGTATCAAGGCAGGCGATAATGATATCGTTGTGGCAGGAGGGATGGAGAATATGTCTTCTGTTCCTTATTATATGGATAAAGCTCGTAATGGTTACCGTTTGGGTGATGGTGCGATTATCGATGGTTTGGTAAAAGATGGTCTTACTGATGTGTACAACAAAGTGCATATGGGTGTTTGTGCCGAAAAATGTGCTGAGGAAATGAACTTCTCCAGAGAAGAGCAAGATCATTTTGCTTTAACTTCTTACGAGCGTTCTGCTACTGCCTGGGCTGCCGGGAAATTTTCTGATGAAGTTGTTCCTGTAGAAGTTCCTCAAAGACGTGGCGATGCTGTTGTTATTTCTGAAGATGAAGAATACAAAAACATTAATAAAGAGAAGTTCCTGAAGCTGCGTACTGTATTTAAAAAAGAGGGTACTGTAACTGCCGGTAATGCTTCTACTTTAAATGATGGTGCCTCTGCTTTAATATTGATGTCTGCTGATAAAGCAGCTGAATTGGGTATAAAGCCTCTTGCAAAAATAAGTTCGTATGCAGATGCGGCACAAGAACCGGAATGGTTTACTACGGCACCTGCCAAAGCGGTTCCCATTGCGGTTGCTAAAGCTGGATTGGAAATGAATGATGTAGATTACTGGGAGCTCAATGAAGCTTTTTCTGTAGTGGGTCTTGCCAATGTTCAAAAACTTGGTTTAGATCCTGGAAGGGTTAATGTGAATGGGGGTGCTGTGTCTTTAGGACATCCATTGGGTAATTCAGGTTCTCGTATTGTCGTTACTCTGATCAATGTATTAAAACAAAATGGTGGTACATTCGGTGCTGCAGGTATTTGTAATGGTGGTGGTGGTGCCTCTGCTATGGTGATTGAAAATCTGTAAGTACTAGGTACTAAGTACTAAGTATAAGGTACAAAGTATAAAGTATAAGGTACAAAGTATAAAGACTTTTAATATTTAATACATAGTACTTAGTACCTTATACCTATTACTTTACACCTCTTTCAAAAAGCGCAATACTTTCAACATGAGAGGTGTGTGGGAATTGATCGGCGAAACTTATCTTTTTTAGTTGATAACCTTCACTTAACAAGTATTCTGTATCTCTCGCTTGTGTAGCCGGATTACAAGAAACATAAACAATTCTAGAGGCGTTTAATTGTACCACTTTTTTGAGTGTTTTGGGTGCTATTCCTGCTCTTGGCGGATCTAAAACAACGGTAGAGATATTGTCTTTATACTGTGGGTATTCTTGCAAGAATTTACCAACATCTGCAGCAAAGAATTTTAGACCTTTAACAGAATTTCTTTCAGCATTTTTCTTTGCATCTTCAATTGCCTCAGGAACAATATCTACACCGATAACCTCAGCGCCTGGAATTTGGTTGGCCAAAATCTGACCAATGGTTCCCGTACCACAGAATAAGTCCATGATAACTTCTTGGTTTTCCTCGGTGTCCTGGACGTAATCTACGACCTTTTGATAGAGTTTTTCAGCACATTTTGGGTTGGTTTGAAAGAAACTTTGCATGCTTATTTCAAAGTTTAACCCCAATAGATTTTCTACGATCTTGTCTTTGCCGTATACGAGTTTACAATTTCCATCGCTTGCCTGAATTCGATCTCCGACACTATCGTTAATGGTGTGTAATAAGCCTGCAAAACGATTTCCCAATAGTTCTTTTAGCAGCTCAATAAATGCCGGCATATCAAACCGGTCTAGCTCTGTAGAAGTTGTTACCAGATTCAATAATATTTGATCGTTAGCGTATGATTTACGTGCCACCAGAAATCTATAAAAACCTTCTTTTTTAGGAGGATGCCATGGAGCTAAATTTGAATCTTTGAAAAAGGCTTTTAGTTTAGGGAAAGCATTTTCTAACCCGGTATCAAATAATCCGGAATCTTTATCCAGATCTTCAACCATCCACCAGGTGCCCCGGTGTTTAAATCCGAAGGCAAAATCGTCCACATCTTGTTTGAGGTCAAAATCGTAACGAATGGCAGAGAAGGAGTATTCCATTTTATTTCGGTAATGCCACACCGAAGGTGAACTGATAAACTCATCAAAAGAATCTTCAATATTGTCTATGTTTCCAATGCGTTTAAATAGTTCGAAGCAGGTGTTTTTTTTATTTGCTTCCTGGAATTCTATGGGTAGTTGTGCATAAGGTGCACCAGGTATCAATTGGTAAGGGATGTCTATTTCAGCATCAGATTTTTCCAGTACTTCAACAAGTCTGCATTCGGCATGTTTCTTTTTACACTTATGTACAGAGGCTAAAATCTTTTGTCCGGGTAGCGTATTTTCAACAAAGCAAACAAAGTCCCCTTCTTCAGTTTTAATTTTAGCAATCCCCTTGCCGCCAAAGGCCAGATCAATGATATTTAATTCGATACGTTGCCCTTTTTTAAAGAGCCTACTATTGCGATGTCTTCCCATGTCGCAAAGATAGTATTTCGCGTTAAGTAGGAGCTGTATCGCTTATTTTATAGATATGTATTTGTAAGATAGTACGTATCTGATCTGAAAACTTATTTTTTAAGAGCTTACAATTAGATCTCAAACTATTAATTTATATTTTGATTTGTTTTTCCAAATTATTTTCGTAATTTCATTAGTCCAAAAACGTCAAGGTTCTTGACTCACAATTTCCCTCCTTTAGTTTTGCTTTATCTAGTTCTAACTGCTTTTTTTGTAGTTATCTAAATTTAACCTCCTATTTACGTTACTTATTGTTTTGAGTTAGTCTGGTGCGCCTCCTGGTTTTCGATTCTTGTCCATGTTAGAATTAACAGTGAAGTTGGATGAATGATGAAAAAGGTAATCGTTACATTCTTATTTGTTTGTAGTTGGACTATGGCAATAGACTTTGACTACGAGTTAACCGGATCAAACCAATCTGTTTTGATAGGTAGTTCTGTTTCGGTAAACGGTGCAATTGATGATGGGAGTGTTATTGGTGCGTTTTATAAAAGTAATGACGGAGAATTGAAATGTGCCGGTAGTGGTTTATGGATGAATAATCAATCTGTGGGTTTCGCGATTTGGGGTTCAATGGGAACTGAAGATAATGGATTTGCCCAAGGCGAGGAGTTAACCTGGATGCTACAGCATTTAGATGGTAGTTTAACAGAGCTTTTTATGATTTATGGTGATGGTGGAGCTAATATTTACCAGACCAATTCATTTAGATGGATAAGTGAAGTTTTAGTCGTAGAAAGTCAAGGGTGTACTGATGATAGATTTGTAGAATACAATCCATTTACCTCAATAGACGATGGTTCTTGTGTTACTCCTGTTATATATGGTTGTTTAAATTCCGATTCTCCTTTTTATAATCCCAATGCAAATACGACTGATGATTCTTGTGACCCTTTAGCCATATACGGATGTACACAAGCTCAGTTTTATGAGTATAATGAATGGGCAACTATTGATGACGGTTCGTGTCATGTTTATTGGCAGGCACTTTATTATGATGGTGTATGGGAGATTGAAGATTTAGAAGAAGAAGTGGTTGATTTACAAGTTGATATAAGTCAAGCTGATAACATGTATGAGGAGTTGTTAATTCAATTACAAAATGTGCAAAGCTTGTTAGAGGAAACAGAATCAGCTTTAGGCTTGTCATTAATTCGTGTTGAGGATCTGGAAAATCAACTGTATGATTTAAATGCTGAAAATACTGAATTAGAAGATGAGGTGGTAAATCAACAGATCCTCATTGACCAAATGGAAGAAGAGCTTGCAGTTGGCATTGATGAACCTATTGCCGTAGACATAGTATCGGGTTGGAATATGATTGGTTTTACTCGAAAAGTGCCTATGGATGCCGGGGCATTATTTCAGGATATCCTTGATGATGTAATCCTTATTAAGGATAATAGTGCTAATATGTTTTGGCCGGAATTTGGTTTTAATGGATTAGGGAATCTTCTTCCCGGACAGGGATATCAAATTAAGGTTCGTGAAGATATTGATGATTTTATTTTCCCTTATGTAGTTGGCGAGCGACTTGAAATGAATGCTATGGTTCCTGATTGGGCATTTGAGATGGCTCCTAATCACCCAAATGAAGAGCGAAAGTTAGTCCGAAAGTTGAATTTATTAGGACAACAGGTTTTTGGAGATGTATTTATGTCCGGAGAGACCATTCTATATTTATATTCAGATGGCTCAGTTGAAAAGTTTATTTATTGATTTGGTGTTCCCCTCAATGAAGCCTTAAAGTTGTGTTTGAGGCTATTGAAGAAAGGGGGGGGCGTATGCTTTTCCCTTTCACTTTAATATCCTGAAATCTAAAATACTTTATCCTCCGGCCTGACAATTATTAATTAGTCATTTCTCTTCTGTCTCCTGACTACCAACTATTCCACATTTAAACTTTTTAAATAGTTCAAAGCTTCCGGTCCTTCGTGAAAGAGTAAGTCTAGAACACTTAAATTTCTTTGAAAACCATGTTTAGCCTCGAATATCTGGATGTACCTTGGGTAAGAATCAGATTCTGTAAATGCTTTTTTGGGATTTAAGGAGCTTCTTAGATCAAGGTCTGAATTTTTTGCGGTAATATAGGTTTCATTTGTTTGAAATCTGTTTGTAATACCTAATTCATAACAAATGTGTTGAAGTAAAGCAGTGTTCATATTTGTTAAGCCGGAATAATCTTTAAATAGGACTTGTTTTAGGTCATCGCAATAAAATTCAAAAAACGGACTTGAATTATAGGCGGAACTTATAGCCCTCCAATGATTTGTTTTCCAATCTTCTTTTGAATCAATAAGAACATCTTTCATTGGAGTTTTACTTTTTTTTATCACAGGAATACTCATTGCTAAAGGGCCATTAGATGTGTAGATGACACATCTGTTGCGATAAGATTGCTTCAGAAAATGTTCTCCGGTATCAATAATAACATTTGGGTATTTTACCAGATAGGCAAAATAGGCGATGCAAGGGAAGTAATGAGAGCTAAGAATGATTTGTTTAGACATCTATTTAATTTGCTTAAAAAGTCGTTTTGTAGAGAAATTGTCAATATTGAAGATGACTACAGAACAGTTTGCTATTAAATGATCCTGAGGAACAAATCCCCAATGTCTTGAATCTTTGGAGTGGTGGCGATTATCGCCCATCATAAAATAATAGTCCTGAGTAAAAGTGTATGTAGAGCAGACATTATTGTCGATACGTATGCTTGTACTATCCACCTCTAATTTATGGTTTTCGTATACCTCAATAATTTTTCCGTAGAGGCTTATGTTGTTTGTGTTGATCTCGATTTTATCTCCGGATGCGGGTATGTAGAGTGGGCCATAAAAATCCCGATTCCATTTTTTTGTGGTATCCGAAGGGAAAACCGATAAATCAAATTCATTTGGATCCTGAATGAGTTTTTTAAAAACGAAGTCTATATCGAACTCTTTTAATTTGTTGATTTGATTTTCACCCAGATTCAAAAGCCAATTATTGTTTATGGTTTTTCCTCCGAGATGTACGTCAATTTTTTTGAGAAAGTCCCAATTGATACGAGCATTTGGATCTTGAATGATGTAATCAAATTGTAATGATTTTTCAAAGCTGTTAACCTGTCCATTTTCAATCATAATTGTATCTCCCGGCACCCCTACACATCTTTTGATGTAGATCATTTTGTCTTCAACATCAACTTTGTCAAGTGGGTAGTGAAAAGCAATGACTTCACCTTTATCGGGTTGAATGTGATTTCCGAAAATACTGTTTTGCCATTTGTTTACAATAAGATAGTCGCCTTGTATTAAGGTGCTGTCCATTGAACTAGATGTAACGATGAATGGTTGAAATACCCAAAATTTTATTGCAAAAGCAAGTATTACAATGATGATGAGTTTTCGGGCATTCATGTGTTTAGGCTTTTTTCTTTTTTAGATATCTGGAAGCAAGATTCCAAAGACCGATAAATATTAAAAAATGGATCAGGTAGGAGCGGGCTTCTCCTTCACCATGGATTACGGTGAATAATCTCTTCCATCGAATTTTGTCTAATCCGGATTTGTTTGGATCTATGCTCATCCAGTTAAATACAGGTTTTCCCACTACATGATTTTCCGGTACAAACCCCCAAAAACGAGAATCCAGGGAATTATGTCGGTTATCTCCCATCATCCAGTAGTAGTTCATTTTAAATGTGTAGTTTGTACTTAAAACCTCGTTGATGTATGTGCCATCTTCTTTGATCTCAAGATGATTTTCTTCATAGTTTTTGATGACATCACTGTAGAATGCCAGGTTATCTTCCGTAAGTTCTATGGTGGCTCCTGCCTTTGGAATGTAAATAGGACCGTAGTTATCTGTAGTCCAATTATAGTCGTTTCCTTTTGGGAACATAATGGTCCCTTTTTGGCTGGGGAGTAGATCGGGTTTGCTTACGCTTATTACATTAGATAAAGATGAAAGTTTTTTAACATTCTCATCAGTTAGCATCATT
Source organism: Flavobacteriales bacterium (assembly GCA_024959975.1). Lineage (GTDB taxonomy): Bacteria > Bacteroidota > Bacteroidia > Flavobacteriales > UBA7430 > JANXFM01. Next base: position 6,037 of record JANXFM010000140.1, on the reverse strand, counting down.
AAGTACAAGTTGTTTTTGGTTTTAATACCCTTGTAGGTAGCCAAAACATTTGCATTCAATTTCACACCTTGTGTAATGACCCTGTAGGATTTAAGCCCGGAATCAAGACTATCTGACAGATCAACATTTCGGATGTAAGGTTGTTCTTTAAAAAGTTTTACGTTATCGTCTGATAGCTCAAATTCATATTCGTAAAGTGGATAATCCTCAGTAATTTCATTTTCTAACAAGAATTTTTCTCTAAACCCGGTACCGCTAGTAGTTACAATGTAGCTAAACTGACCATGGGACCGATCCGGTAAGGGCTGTTCCTTACCATTAATGAAGATTTTTTGATCAATGATCTCTAATGAGTCACCTCCAACACCTACACAGCGTTTTACATAATTCGTTTTTTTATCGAATGGCATGTCTGCCTGCATATCATCAACCGGGTAATTGAATACGACAATATCGTTGTTTTTTATGGTGTCAAAACCGGGAAGTCTATTGTATCCTAGTTGTACGGATTTACTATATGATGGTGTGTTTGCAGTACCTAAAAAGGTGTTGTGCATAAACGGAACAGATAGGGGCGTATTGGGTACGTTAGGACCGTAATTAAGTTTACTAACTAGTAAGTAATCCCCAATCAACATGGATTTTTCCATGGATGAGGTTGGGATCGTAAAGGGTTGAATAACAAAGGTGTGTATGAGTGTTGCACCGACTACGGCAAAGAGGATCGCATTTGCCCATTCTCCAATAACGGAACGTTTTTTCTTTTCTCTTTTTTCTCTTTTTTTCCAGAAAGTCCAATTAACATAATGCCAGTAATAATGATCAGCAATGGCTAAAACTCCAAAATAAAACCAGTTTAAGCCACTTAATTTTACAATTAGAATATAAGCAATACAGCTTATGATAAAGAAACTATGTTTTTTGAGATTCATCTTTTATTTTTTTTAAAAATATTAAAACAAGTCTTAATCAACTCACAACAAGTTGTTAAATCTAGTTAAGAGGAAAATAGCACATCATGCATGCTAAAAATCCCTTTTCTGTTTTGTATCCATTCTGCGGCAATTACTGCACCAAAAGCAAAGCCTTCTCTTGAATGTGCTTCGTGCTTAATTGTAATGGAGTCGATCTCTGATTTGTAATTTACGACATGAGTCCCCGGAACATTTCCTTCACGTTGAGCGTCAATTATAATTTGCTCATCTGAGTTTGTAGCGTCAAGAGTCCATTTATTTTTGGTCTCGTTTTCAGATATAATTTGTTCAGCTAAACTAATGGCAGTACCACTAGGGGCATCTAACTTTTGAGTGTGATGAATTTCAGTCATATCTATTTGGTATTGTTGATGTGTCTTCATCAGCTTTGCTAAATTTTTATTTAGCTCAAAAAATAAATTGACACCTAAGCTGAAATTTGAAGCGTATAAAAAGGCCGAATTTTTTTCCGTACAATATTTAGCCACTTCATCGTAATGATCTAACCAGCCAGTTGTTCCACTAATGATCGGAGTATTGGCATCAATAGCCAGTAAAATATTTTCTTTAGCTGAATCGGGAATGCTGAAATCTATAACTACATCAGCCTGGCTCAGGTTTTTTATATGGAGTTGGTCTTGATTTTTTCGGTGGATCTTTAAAACAATTTCATGTCCTCTGTTTAGTGCTATTTTCTCAATAGCTTTTCCCATTTTTCCGTATCCTAAAATCGCAATTTTCATTTAGTTCCAGTTTAATTTTAATGATAAAGCAAGTGTGTTTTGGTGGCTTGCTTGCATGAATTGTGGTTGTATGTTTAAGCTAATATCGTCATTGACGTTAAATTTGAACAGATGTGCATCAACTGAAGCATCAATGATGTTTAAAAGGTAAATGCCCGCGGCAATAATGTATGCCAGGTCACGATTTTCGCGCCGAATATTTTTTTCGGTAATTAAATTTGATTCCGTGTATTGATCTACGTAAGGGTCAATAGTAGTTTCGTCATCATCAGTTCTGTATTCAAAAGCCTGTCGGTAATGTAAATATTCATTTTGGTTTTGTTTAGCAACATATAAAGCGGATCCTAAGCTTAAATATACGATTGGAATTTTCCAATACTTCTTGTTGTAAAATTGACCGGCACCCGGAATTATTGCAGCGTAAATACTTGCTTTTTTTGGAGCGTGATCATTCACCTGGATTTGAGCATACATGCTAAAACTACAAGCGAAAAGAATGAAAAGTAGGCTTATTCGCTTTGAAAACATTGAATGATATGTTCGAGTTGTTCTTCATTTTTAAATGAGATGATTAATTTTCCTTTCCCATTTTTTTGAAGTTTTATTTCTGTGCTACAATTTGTTTTCTTTTCAAAGTCCTGTGAGATCTGTTGTATGGAAAAGGGTAGTGGTGTTTTTTGAGTTTTTTTAGAATGAGCACTTTTTTTAGGGCTTATAGTTTTTAAGTTTTGAGCCAATTGTTCTGTTTGTCGCACAGATAAACTATCTGTTAAAATGCTTTTGTACAGATCTAATTGCTGTTTCTCATCTTCAATATTTACCAAAGCTCTAGCGTGTCCTATTCCAATCATTTGATCTCTGATGCCGGCTTGAATAATAGGGTTTAATCGCAATAAACGCAAATAATTGGTAACCGTAGATCTTTTCTTACCAACGCGCTCGCTTAATTTTTCTTGTGTTAATTGACATTCGTCCATCAACAATTGATAACTCAAAGCAATCTCTATAGCATCTAAGTTTTGCCTTTGAATATTTTCCACCAATGCCATTTCGAGCATTTCCTGGTCATTGGCTATTCGTATGTAGGCGGGTATTTTGGTAAGCCCAGCCAATTGACTTGCTCTAAATCGACGTTCACCGGAGATTAATTGGTACTTGTCGTAACCAAGTTTTCGAACGGTAATCGGTTGAATGACCCCGAGTTCTTTGATAGACAAGGCGAGTTCTTCTAAAGCTTCCTGATTAAAATGAGTTCTTGGTTGAAATGGGTTTACCTCAATTGTATCAATAAGTAACTCACCTGTAGAGCCCAGTGGTATAGCTGGCTCGGTGCTGTTTTTAGTTTGCGTAATATCCGTATTTGGATTGCTAAGTATGGCCGATAATCCTCTTCCTAAAGCTTTCTTTTGTTTTGCCATTATGCTGCGGTTTCATTTTTATCGATAAACTCCTGAGCTAAATTTAGGTAGTTTACTGCGCCTCTACAAGTGGCGTCGTACATAATAATGCTTTCTCCATAACTGGGAGCTTCGCTTAATCGTACATTTCTTTGAATAATGGTTTTGAATACCATATCCTGAAAATGGGTTTTCACCTCGTCAATGACTAAGTTGGATAAGCGTAACCTAGAGTCGTACATGGTTAATAACAAGCCTTCAATATCTAATTTAGGGTTTTGAATGTTTTGAACACTTTTTATCGTGTTCATTAATTTACCCAAACCTTCCAGAGCAAAATATTCACATTGTATCGGAACAATTACTGAATCGGCAGCAGTTAGGGCATTTAATGTTATTAAGCCTAATGATGGAGCACAGTCGATAATGATGTAATCGTAGTCTTCTTTTATATCCTCAAGAGCAGTTTTAAGCATAAATTCTCTGGAATCCTTATCGACCAATTCAATTTCGGCGGCTACCAGATCCAGTTGAGAGGGCATAACATCTACATTAGGACTGGATGATTTTTGAATGCATTCAAGTGCGTTTAACTGGTGCTCCAAACATTGATAAGTACCGTTATGGTTTTCATTGGGATCTATTCCCAGTGATGAGGTCGCATTAGCTTGTGGATCTGCATCGATGAGTAAGACTCTCTTTTCCAGTACTCCTAGGCATGCAGCAAGGTTTACTGATGTTGTGGTTTTCCCTACACCACCTTTCTGGTTTGCTATCGCAATGATCTTTGCCATCTATGAATAAAATTTAACTATTTTTATCCTCTAAAATTACGAAAAGTCAATTCTATGTCTTAGAAAGGATTGCCTTATTTTATCAACATTTTATACGCAATTTTCAACGATATGATAACGATTATTTCAGCAACAAACAGATCGGGTAGTTTAACAGCTAAGGTAGCGGGCTTATATAGTGAATTATTAAGCCAAATAAACGTGGAAAATCAGATCATGGATCTGTGTGACTTACCTGCAGATTTTATGTTTAGTAATTTTTATGGATCTTCTACTCAGCCTTTTGTTGATATTGTAGACAGATATATTAATAATGCTGATAAATTTATTGTCATATCTCCTGAATACCATGGTAGTTATCCGGGTATATTTAAAGCTTTAATTGATTGTGTTGGGGGTGAAAATATTAAAACTAAAAAAGTTACTTTAGTAGGTGTATCTACCGGTAGAGCTGGTAATTTGAGAGGAATGGAGCATCTTACAGCTCTTTTTCATCACCTTAGAGCCGAAGTATTTTCATCAAAGCCCAAATTGTCTGAAATACACAAACTATTTAATGAAGCGGGTGAAATAGATGACTCTGATACGTTAAAGCTCATTCAGAACCACCTAAAGAATTTTATAGCTTTTTAGCTTTTTGAGTTTCTTTTTTATCACTAGATTTCTTTTTGTATCCGAATAACCTTTTCTCTTTGATAATGTTATCTACGTAGGCAGGTACCATGCTTTCCCAGCCGCCAATTCCATTTTTGATCATTCGAAGTACAAGAGGAGAGAAGATGCGGAGTACTTTTGGGTCGTAGTCAACATCAACAATTCTGTTGTTGTAGACTAGATATTCGTATAACGATCTGAATCGAGGATGAATTTGAAGATTTTTAGAATTACTTAATTCACCGTCTTTTTGTTTTTGATAAGGGTATAAGTAAACTTTTATATCCCGGTTAAACATTCGTCCAAATGCTTCAAGTATACCCCCACTTAAGTGACGGTAATATTTTTCTTCAAAAATTTGTTTTAGGTTAGGAACTCCTAAAATGACGCCCATTCGTTTTTTTGTAAATCGACCAAAGTAATCCAGTAGCTTGTAGTATTGTTGGTAGTTGGATATTAATACAGTTTGCCCTAAAGAACCAAGGATATCTGCTCTGTCTAAGAAATCTTGTTCGTCAATTTCACCATCACTGCTCAGGTTACTTAAAGTAATCTCAAACAGAACTTGTAGATTTTCTTTGGTAACTCTGTTTTCCAGGATAAATTTATTGTATCCATTTTTAATCATGTCAATATTAACCTTGGTAACAGGTCTGAAACTACCTCTAATGGCAAGTATGTTCTTTTTATATAATACATCAGAAGGTTGTAGGTTAACTCCATCCGGACTGAAGATTACAGCATCTGTCATTTTTTCCTTAACAAGATATAAACTTAACAGCCTGTTGTCTACATAGTCAAAATCAGGTCCATTCATTTGGATCATATCAATTTCCAGATGACCCTGGCTGATATTTTCAAATAACTGTTTAATGAGAATTTTAGGATCGTCATAGTGAAACATACAGCCATACAAAAGGTTAACACCTAAAACACCGGCACTTTCCTGTTGTTGTTTCGCTTCTCGTTCATGAAGCAGGTAATGGAGTATAACATCATTGGGTTTAGAATCCGGGCTTAGTTGAAAACGTAAACCCATCCAACCATGTCCATCATTGGTTTTCGAGAAATTAATCGTTTCTACATTATTGGCAAAAGAGAAAAATCTTTTGTCAGGATGTTTTTTTCTGTCAAGACGCTCTGTGATCAAACCATATTCATGTTCAATCATTTTCTTTAACCGAGATTCACAAACATATCTTCCGTTTACTTCTCTACCATATATGGCATCACTAAAGTCTTTGTCGTATGCAGACATAGCTTTGGCTATGGTGCCTGATGCTCCACCTGTTCTAAAGAAATGACGTACAACTTCCTGACCAGCACCAATTTCAGCAAATGTGCCGTATATCTCAGGGTTAAGATTCACTTCTAAAGCCTTTTGGGCCGGAGTTAAAACAATGTTTTTCATCTTTATGGAATTGTTTCTTATAGCAAATGTAAATGGAGTAGATTACATAGCCAAGTTTAAACCT
>JANXFM010000198.1 GCA_024959975.1 Flavobacteriales bacterium | reverse complement strand
TCCACGATTTTGGGGGCCATCTTGTACTTGCGTTTTGGGTATGCTGTAGCCCATACAGGATTTATGGGTGCTATCGCCATCATCATTATTGGTCATTTAGTAACAATCCCTACGGCTATGGCGGTTGCAGAGATCGCAACGAATAGAAAGGTGCAGGGGGGAGGTGCTTATTACATCATTTCAAGGTCTTTTGGATTGAATATTGGAGCAGCTATTGGTATTGCACTCTTTCTTTCTCAAGCCATTAGTGTGGCCTTTTATGTGATTGCCTTTGCCGAGGCTTTTATGCCTTTTTCAGAATTTCTCGTTGATTCTTATCCATTTTTGGCAGACTACAGTGCTTATTTATTAGACAAGAAACTCATCGGAATTATCATGATGATATTCCTGAGTATTTTGATGCTTACCAAAGGCGCTAATATTGGAATGAACCTACTCTATTATGTGGTAGCCATTCTTTTTGCATCGCTTATCATGTTCTTTATGGGAAAACCTATTGAGGGACACAATTTAGCCGATGTAGATTTAATTTCTTCTGTATCAAACCCGGATTCATTCTTTTATGTCTTCACAATTATCTTCCCCGCTTTTACAGGTATTGCTGCGGGATTAGGTTTGTCCGGCGATTTAAAAGACCCTAAAAAATCCATCCCTAAAGGAACTCTATTAGCAACCGCTGTAGGTATTATCGTGTACGTAGCCGTTGCATTAAAGCTGGTATTATCAGCGTCCTTAGACGATTTAGCGGCAGACCAGCTTATTATGAGTCGTATTGCCATCTGGGGACCTATTATTCCTATTGGTTTGGCTTGTGCTGCAATTTCTTCTGCTTTAGGATCTGTAATGGTAGCTCCGCGTACACTGCAAGCTTTAGGAGTAGATAAAATATTCCCGACACTAACCCTAAATAACTGGTTGTCAAAAAATAAAAAGAAGACGATTGAACCAATGAATGCCTCATTGATCTCTTGCATCATCGCCTTTTTCTTTGTGGTTATCGGAGACATAAATTTGGTAGCTGAAGTTATCGCCATGTTCTTTATGGTAACTTATGGAGCCATTTGTTCCATCTCTCTTTTAGAACATTTCTCTGCCGATCCGTCTTACAGACCTACGTTTCGATCGCGTTGGTACATTTCACTACTCGGAGCCGTACTTTCATTTTGGTTAATGTTCAAAATGAATACCACTTACGCTTTGGCTTCCTTAACCTTTATGGCCACCATTTACATTTACATCAGTAAATACAATACTTCTAGTGGAGGGATCATCAAATTATTTAAAGGCGTTCTATTTCAATTAAGCAGACAACTTCAAATTTTTGTACGTAAAAAAGAATACAACAGCGCCGATGACCATTGGCGTCCTTTTGCCATTTGTATTTCTGATGTAACCCTACAAAAAAGAGATGCCTTCGACTTTATGCGTTGGGTTTCGCACAAATACGGATTCGGTACTCACATGCACTTTATTGAGGGTTACCTGAATAAAGAATCTCATTTTAAATCTCAAAAAACCCTATCTAAACTACACAGCCTTGCCGAGGGTTCCAAGTCAAAAGTTTATCTCGATACGATCATTAGCCCTTCATACACATCGGCTATCGCACAAGTCATTCAGCTTGCCAGTATTTCCGGAAAAGGACATAACCTTATCGTATTAGAATTTGAAAGAGGAAAGAAGGAAAAGTTAGAGCAGATTATCAAAAATCATCACCTGTTAACTGCTACAGATCTTGATGTTTGTATTCTTAGCAGCACATACAGATCCTTTGGTTACAATAAAGATATTCATATTTGGATCTCATCTGATGATTATCAGGATTCCAATCTGGAAATTCTTTTAGGTTACATCTTACTTGGACATGAAAATTGGAAAGTTGCCAGCATAAAGATCTTCTCAATTTACGCTGAAGGTAACATCGAAAACGAAAAAGAACGTTTATTAACTCTCATACAAGAAGGTCGATTACCAATCTCTCCTTCCAACATAAATCTCATTGAAAAGGACCAGGCTCACGATATTAAATCTATCATTAACGAGCAATCGGCATCAGCAGATTTCACTTTAATAGGATTCGATGAAAAGATTCTAGAAAAACAGGGAACAACGTATTTTGAAGGATACGACAAACTCGGAAATATTCTTTTTGTGAACTCTATGAACAAAAAAGAAATTAAGTAAGTACTTTTGCTCAAAATATTGCTTTGAAACAAACCGTTAAGCCTTACAAAAATTCTTCCTTATCCAAGAAGGAACAAGTTGCCGAAATGTTTGATAACATTGCCGGAAACTATGATTTTTTAAATCATTTCCTTTCCATGGGAATTGACATTTACTGGCGTAAACGATTGGTAAAACGCTTAATGAAACAAGCTCCCGATAACATTTTAGATGTGGCTACAGGAACGGGAGATCTTGCCATTGCCATGTTAAAAGCAAATCCGGATAAAATTGTCGGCATCGACATTTCAAACGGAATGCTTGAAGTAGGACGTAAGAAGATAAAGGAAAAAGGACTGGAAGATAAAATCACACTTCAACAAGCCGATTCTGAAAACCTGCCTTTCGAAGACAATAGCTTTGATGCAGTAAGTGTTAGTTTTGGAGCTCGTAACTTCGAAAACCTCGAAAAAGGACTATCGGAGATGTGTAGAGTATTGCGCCCGGGAGGAAAATTGTACATCCTAGAATTTTCACAGCCCACTGTATTTCCTTTTAAACAGCTTTATCAGTTCTACTTTAAATACATTTTGCCTTTGGTAGGTAAAGTTGTTTCAAAAGACAACGCAGCTTACACCTATCTTCCCGAATCTGTTGGTGCTTTTCCTTACGGAAAAAAATTAAACAAGATCATAGAGAATTGTGGTTACAATAAGGCTAAAGATCACTCGTTAACAATGGGTATCGCTTCCATTTACATCGCTGAAAAATGAAAAGATCAGGACTGTTATTTTTGCTTGTCATCCTAAGTTTCTCTGCTTTTGCTCAGAAACAAAAAATTATTGCACTAAGCAATTACGATTACAAGAAATTCCATTTTGGAATGGCACTAGACTTTGGTTTCTTCAATCTTGTAAATGATTACAAAGATGATTTTCTTACG
>JANXFM010000208.1 GCA_024959975.1 Flavobacteriales bacterium | reverse complement strand
TTTTTGTGTACATTTGAATATGAGTAAAACGATTCTAAAACTCTTTGTTATGGCATTGTTATCCATATTCTCGAAAGGAAAGGCACAAAATCTAAGTTCGATTCACCATTTGAATTTCACATCTATTGAAGGGGAAATAATAAGCCTAAGCTCTTTTGAAGGCAAGTACATCCTGTTTGTTAATGTAGCTTCAGAATGTGGCTTCACACCTCAATACGAAGACTTAGAAACCCTTTCAAAACAGTACAAAGACCAATTGGTTGTTATCGGCCTTCCCTGCGACCAGTTTGGTGGACAAGAACCCGGAAGCTCTGAAGAAATACAAAACTTTTGCAAACAGAATTATGGTGTAACTTTTCCTCTTTCAGAAAAAATAGAGGTCAAAGGAAAACAACAACACGAAATTTATAAGTGGTTAACAGACAAAAGTAAAAACGGAAGATCTTCCAGTTCTGTAAAATGGAATTTCCAAAAATACATCGTGGACCCCGAGGGTAAATTTGTCAACTATTACTACTCCATCACCAAACCCTTAAGCGAAAAGATCACGAATAACTTCAACTAATTACATGAAATTAAAATACATAGCCCCTCTACTCATATCAATTGGGAATTTATTTGCTCAAAATAATTTCCAGGGAATTGTTGCAGATATAGATACAAAAGAACCTTTAGGTTTTGTAAATATTGGAATTGTAAATAAGAATATTGGTACCGTTTCAGACCCGGATGGATTTTTTAGCCTTTCTCTTAACGAATCGATAAAAGAAGAAAATATCAGATTCTCAATGATCGGTTACAAAAGTCTTACTAAATCGATAAATTCTTTTACTAATGAATATGAAACCGGCGATACCATCCTACTAAAATCTGAAGTTTTTGCGCTATCTGAAATCGTACTTTCCGATAGAAGATGGACCCACAAAACACTTGGGAATAAAACAAAATCAAAATCGATATCAGCAGGCTTCACAAATAACGAATTAGGAAATGAAATTGGTGTTATTATTCAGATAAATGAATCTCCAACCGTTTTAGAACGTCTTAACTTTCATATCAATGAAAACCAATACGACCCACTTATTTTCAGAGTGAATATCTATTCTCTAAAAAACGGATTCCCGGATAAATCACTAGTGTATGAAAACATCATCGTTAATACATCAAACAGATCCGGGCAAATGAAAATTGACCTGAGTAAATACAACATTTGGGTAGAGGATGATTTTTACATCGGCCTGGAATGGATCCAAGACCTAGGAAATAAAAGTTTATTATTCTCTGCAGATCTGTTTAACGAACCTGTTATAAGTCGTCAAACCAGTCAGGGTGATTGGAATTACATAAAAGGTCTTGGTTTAGGCTTCAATGTAGATGTAAAATATTAATTGAATCCATATTCCTGTGAAATTAAAATATTACATTGAAGAGAAATAAATATTTTCATCCATGCAACTATTTTCATTAGATGGTACACCCCTACTCATAGGGCTTATTGCCTATATTCTCTATTTTATCTTCTTGAGGAGTACCTATGTGAAAACAAAAGTCACAAAACGCTTTACACCGGCTAAATCCTCTTTCTATTGGGTTCAATTAACACGAATAGTTGCTTTTATATGCATGGCAATAATCCCCCTTGCCTACATACAATATCTGGAAATTGATTTTTGGACAATCGATTTTAACTGGACTGCTTCTGACACTAAATACACTCTTATTTTAGCTTTAATCCTGGTTCCTTTGGGGGCTATTAATGCAAAGAGGAAAGAGCATCTTGCTATGTACCCGCAAGTAAGAATGACTCGGTGGAATACCCTTGAATATCTGAGTAACATAGTAAGTTGGGGCATTTATCTACTTGGCTACGAATTCCTTTTTAGAGGAATTCTATTTCTGGGTCTAATCCCTTTTACAGGACTTTATCCTGCCATAGCCATAAATACTGCCCTGTACGCCTTAGCTCACCTCTACAAAGGCAAAAAAGAAACATTGGGTTCTATTCCTCTTGGAATTATACTATGTCTTATAACGGCAGAAACAAATACAATCTGGACCGCATTTGCTGTACACTGGATTATGGCAGGCAATAATTTTGCCTGGTCGCATTACTTCAATAAAAAAACTACCGTTTTTCATCAAAAAGCTTAGAAAAAGCTTAAAAAAGGACTAAAAATCATTTTTTTGAACGAAAAATAGCAAAAATTAACAATTTAATGAAATTGTTAATTTTTTGTTATTGATAAATGTCAACTAATAATTGGCAGGGTTATAGCGTTATGATTTCATGAAAGTTTTTTTCATAATCCCTGGGGGGGGGATAAATAAAAAAGCTCCCGCATTTGCGGGAGCTTTTTTTATGAATAAGGTGTAACAGGCTTCACCAGTGATACCGAGTGGGGAGCCTTCACAGAGAAAGCCGATCAATTGAGTAGCTTTTATTGTGGAAATATTCGGGATTACAGGCTTCGCCTGTGATCCCGGGTGGGGAGCCTTCACAGAGAAAGCCTTACTCACTTCGTTCGTAAGCTTTTTCATTTTACATTCTCGCTCCCATAAATGGGGCTCGATGTAAAATAAAAAAGCCTTTCCGAAAATTCGGAAAGGCTTTTCTGTGGGCAATGAGGGATTCGAACCCCCGACCCCCTCGGTGTAAACGAGGTGCTCTGAACCAACTGAGCTAATTGCCCTAATCTTCTTAAAGAACTGTACTGACTTATCTCATTCAGCGAGTGCAAATATAAAAATCATTTTCGTTCTTGCCCAAACAAATGGAGTAATAATTTCAATGTAATTTAAAGAATTTCGGCAACGACAAAAGTACTTCCACCAACAAAGATCAAATCATTCTCATTAGCAAGCTTTTGGGCTTCAGCAAGAGCATCTACAGGCTTCTGAACTTTTATTCCACCTAATGAATATTGAGCAGCTTTATCGAATAATTTATCCACCGTAAGCGCTCTGGGAATATCTGCCTGACAAAACACATAGTTCGCATCAATCGGTAAAAGCTCTAAAATACCATCCACATCCTTATCACCAACTAAGCCCAATACGATCCATAAATTATCATAAGATTCATTATTCAGTTGTTTAACAATAGATTTAACTGCATGAATATTATGTCCTGTATCGCAAATGACTGTGGGAGTATCTGAAATTTGCTCCCAACGCCCTCTCAATTTCGTATTCACAATTACATTTTGCAAACCATCATTCAAAGATTTATCTGTCACATCCCAACCAAAAAGCCGCAATTGCTTTACAACTTCACAAACCGTAGCAATATTTTCCTGCTGGCAATCTGCGGCTAAAGAAGATTTGTAAACCTTATTACTTGTTGACTGTGAAAATTTAGATTGCCTTTGATGGGCTATTTTCGCTACAATCGACACCACTTCATCGCTCGTCAAACCCAATACAACAGGAATACCTTCTTTAATAATACCCGCTTTTTCTTTAGCAATAAGCTCAATTGTATCTCCTAATAAATTCTGATGATCCAAAGCCACGTTGGTGATCACCGAAAGTTCAGGCTTAATAATATTCGTAGCATCTAAGCGTCCTCCTAAACCTGTTTCGATAATGGCAATATCCACTTTCTGATCTGAAAAATACGCAAAGGCAAGTGCCGTAGTCATCTCAAAAAATGAAAGACCTATTTCAGTGAGTTTATCCTTATGAGCTTTTACAAAATCAACAACTTCCTTTTCAGAGATCATTTTACCATTTACCTTAACACGCTCTCTAAAATCTTTTAAATGTGGAGAAGTATACAATCCTACTTTATATCCTTGTTCTTGCAATACAGAGGCTATTAAATGACTTGTAGAGCCTTTTCCATTCGTGCCGGCAACATGAATGGATCTAAAATTATTTTGAGGATGATTTAATAAGGAACACATCGCATTAATGTTAGCCAAATCTTCTTTGTAAGCAGACTGCCCAACGCTTTGAAAGGATGCCAACTGCTGAAACAACCAATCTAAAGTTTGCTGATAATTCATTATTGCTTTCTGAAATTGTATATAATGTATCCAATCTGAACCGGCTCGGCATTCGCATCTGCCAGCCATGTGGTTTTTAATGCAGCAGCTTTAGCTTCACGCACTAAACACGGCGATGTATCTGTTGTATTTTTCAAATCGAGTTCAGCCTTATAGGTTTGTCCTCCGGCATTTACCCAAACACGGATAACTACCCGTCCGGTTTCATTGCAAGAATAATTAGGTTTTGGTTTTCTTATGGCTTTGCGATCACCCAACTCATATCCGTCCGAAGAGTTCCCTTCTCCACCAACTGCTTCCTCTGCACCTTCTACACTCCCACTTTGATCACCTTGAGCTCCTTCACTTTCTGTAGTACCGGACTGCGAACTCTCCGTACTTTGAAACAAACTAGACAGCGCCTGTTGTAGTTCATCACTGGCCTGAGGCTTCTTTTCTTCTTCCTCAATCGGGGCCTGTTCCTGTATTTTTTCTTCCTCTTTCTCCTCGGTAATTACAGGGGCATCCTCCACATCCTGAGTTACAACTTCTTCGCTAATTTCTGTCTGTTCTTCGGGGGCAGACACTTCAACATCCTGAACTTGCTCTAATACTTCCGTCTGAATTTCTTCCGATTGCGTAATTTCATCACCCATTCCCTCTTCTACATATCCAAACTCAATAGCAATCCCTTCTTCAATC
>JANXFM010000150.1 GCA_024959975.1 Flavobacteriales bacterium | reverse complement strand
GCGTCTCGTTACATTACTACTAAGAACAAGAAGAATACTCCAGATCGTATGGAGTTGAAGAAATACAATCCCGTTTTGAAAAAAATGACGGTTCACCGTGAAATTAAATAAGTAAAGTTATGGCTAAGAAAGTAGTAGCATCCTTACAGAAAAGAGGCGCCAAAGATATTACTAAGGCGATTAAAATGGTGAAGTCTGAAAAAACAGGTTCTTATGCATTCCGCGAGGAAATTCTAAATAAGGATAAAGTAAAAGATTTTTTTGCTAAAAAATAAGTCACTTTTTTAAGTGAGTAAAAGCTTCTTTCTATCTTTGAGAGAAGCTTTTTTTATTCATACAAATTGTTGTTATGGGAATCCTTAGTTTTTTCTCTAAAGAGAAGAAGGAAAAATTGGATAAGGGGCTTGAAAAAACAAAAGAAAGTGTTTTTTCAAAGCTGGCTCGTGTTGTTGTAGGGAAATCGAAAGTTGATGATGAAGTTCTTGATAATCTGGAAGAGGTGTTAATCACTTCTGATGTGGGTGTTCAAACTACGGTAAAGATTATCGAACGAATAGAAGAACGTGTTTCTAATGATAAGTTTTTAGGAACTTCGGAATTAAACAATATTCTTAGAGAAGAAATTTCGGAACTCTTAGCTGAAAATAATTTTGAAGACCTCAAAGACTTTTCTGTTCCTGTTGATAAAAAGCCTTACGTAATTATGGTAGTGGGTGTAAATGGCGTTGGGAAAACAACGACTATTGGAAAACTTGCCTATCAGCTTAAGAAAAATGGTTTGAAGGTTGTTTTAGGTGCAGCTGACACTTTTCGTGCGGCAGCTATTGAGCAATTGGAAATTTGGTCTCAACGAGCTGATGTTCCTATTATAAAACAAAAAATGGGTTCAGACCCGGCTTCTGTAGCCTTTGATACCCTCCAGTCGGCTACAACACAAGGAGCTGATGTAGTAATCGTTGATACAGCAGGAAGACTCCATAATAAGGTAAACCTGATGAATGAATTGGGTAAGGTGAAAAAAGTGATGCAAAAGGTTGTACCCGATGCCCCACATGAAGTTTTACTTGTTCTGGATGCATCTACCGGGCAAAATGCGATAGAACAAGCTAAACAGTTTACCATTGCTACTGAAGTCAATGCCCTTGCTTTAACAAAACTCGATGGGACCGCTAAAGGTGGTGTTGTTATTGGTGTTTCCGATCAATTTAAAATTCCGGTAAAATACATAGGAGTAGGTGAAGGAATAGAGGACTTGCAAGTTTTTAATAAAGTTGAGTTCGTAGACTCATTGTTTAAATAAGGACTAGAATAAAGGATACTGAATTTATGCGCACTAAGTCACACAAGAAAAATAAGATCAATGTAGTAACTCTGGGTTGTTCCAAGAATATTTACGATTCCGAAGTGTTAATGGGTCAGTTAAAGGCCAATAACATGGAGGTGGAGCATGAGTCGGAGTCTTATGAAAATGACATTGTTGTTATTAATACGTGTGGATTTATTGATAATGCCAAAGAAGAATCGGTTAATACGATTTTGGATTACGTAAAACGCAAGGAAGAAGGTTCCGTAGAGAAAGTGTTTGTTACGGGGTGTTTGTCGGAGCGTTATAAGCCTGATCTGGAGAAGGAAATTCCGAATGTAGATCAATATTTCGGGACTACAGAATTGCCGAAACTTTTAAAAGCTTTAGGCGCAGATTATAAGCACGAATTAATTGGAGAGCGATTAACGACCACTCCAAAGCATTACGCCTATTTAAAAATTGCTGAAGGTTGCGACAGACCTTGCTCTTTCTGTGCCATTCCTTTGATGCGTGGAAAGCATGTTTCCAAAACTATTGAGGATTTGGTTACGGAATCTGAAAAGTTAGCTAAAAATGGAGTTAAAGAATTAATTCTTATTGCTCAAGATCTTACCTATTACGGATTAGATATTTACAAGAAGCGTCGTTTGGCCGATCTATTATTGGCTTTGAAAGATGTGGAGGGTATCGAATGGATTCGCTTGCATTATGCATTCCCTACCGGATTCCCTCAAGACGTGTTGGATGTCATCCGTGAAGAAGAAAAGGTTTGTAATTATATTGATATTCCATTGCAGCATATTGCTGATGATGTATTGAAGTCAATGAAGCGTGGAACGACTTTTGAAAAGACGAATTCACTTTTGAGAGATTTTCGTGAAAAAGTTCCCGGAATGGCTATTCGTACTTCTCTAATCGTTGGTTATCCCGGAGAAACTGAAAAAGACTTTGAAATCCTCAAGAATTGGGTTCGCGATACTAAATTTGATCGATTAGGTGTATTTACTTATTCTCACGAAGAAAATACATCTGCTTACGATTTAGAAGATGATGTTCCTGCAGAAGTGAAAGCTGCAAGAGCAGAAGAAATCATGGCGATTCAGCAAGAGGTGTCTATGAGCCTTAATGGTGAGAAAGTGGGCAAAGAATTTAAAGTTCTTATAGATCGTAAGGAAGGAAACTTCTTTATAGGTCGTACAGAATACGATTCTCCGGATGTAGACAATGAAGTATTGATTGATGCTACTAAACATTTTGTGCGCCAGGGAGACTTTGTTCAAGTAAAAGTGTATGAAGCCAGTGATTATGATTTGTACGCCGAGCCTGTAGTATGAGAATAGAGAAGATTCCATATCAACAAACGAATTTTTTTTCAAAATTCATCCTTGATTATTTGTCAGGTGACGAGAGTTTAACCCCTTTTTATCATAGAGCACCAAAACTTTCTAGTTTTAAAGCCCAAATTCAGGAAAAGCAGAAACAATCTGTAAATCGAGAGGTTCTAGTTGAAGCGCTAAGTCAGCAATATTCTTCGATAGATACGACAGATCTTGTCAATCATAACATCCAATCTTTACTTCAAGAAAACACCTTTACGGTAACCACAGGACATCAATTGTGTTTGTTTACGGGGCCTCTTTATTTTATATATAAAATTATTACGACCATCAATTTGTCGGAACAATTGAAGTCGGAATATCCTGAATACAACTTTGTTCCAATCTATTGGATGGCTTCTGAAGATCACGATTTTGAAGAGATAAATCACGTGCATCTCTTTGGTGAGAAATTGGCTTGGAAACAAGAGCAAGAAGGGGCTGTAGGGGTTATGTCTACTGAATCTCTAAAATCTCTTTTCGATGAATTAAAGATAATTTTAGGTGATTCTGAAGAGGCAGAAGATTTGTATAGTTTGTTTTCTGATTCATATTTGGGGAATAAAGATTTAGCAGCTGCGACTCGTTATTTGGTAAATGCACTATTTTCAAAATACGGGTTGGTTGTTTTAGATGCGGGTACGCTAAATTTGAAAAAAGAAGCGATTTCTTTAATTAAAAGAGATGTGCTTGAACAATCAAATTATCCCTTGATCCAGCAAGTTAATAAAGACTTAGGTAGAGTTCAGGCTTTTGCGCGTCCTATCAATTTCTTTTATTTAACAAAAGGCGCTAGAA
>JANXFM010000096.1 GCA_024959975.1 Flavobacteriales bacterium | reverse complement strand
AACACCTTCTGTTCCATTATTAATAAAGCAATTAATTTGGTCGCCATTTTTATCAAAAATTATTAAGTCCAAAATACCGTCTCCGTTTAAGTCTATTGGAGAGAGTTGAGGGACATTTGCACCACCTGCCCATGGGTTGGTTAAGGTTGCTTCGTTTTTTGTAACCATCAAGTTTTGAGACTGATAAAAGCCTTGTTGAGCAAAGGATTTAAATGAAAGGCAGAGGGTCATTTGAATTAGTAGTGTCTTTCTCATTGTATAAATTTAATCTTTATAGCTGCTAATTTACAAGAATTGTGCCCATAGCCCTCGTATAATACCTGCAAATAAATTGTGATTATTTTACTGAAAGTTTATATTTGTCAGCCTTAAATAATTGACTCTAAAATAAACAGATATGCGCAACAAAGGATTTACTAAGTTTTTAGCTGTTGTATTCGCTCTAATTTGCGTTTACCAGTTGGCATTTACCTGGATGGTGAAAAGTGTGGAAAGTGATGCAAAAAGCTATGCCAGTGGTGATTATGCGTTAGAACAAGCTTACCTTGATTCAGTAGCTACTGATGAGTTGTATTTTGGATACACTTACAAAGAATGCAAAGAGCAAGAGCTGAATTTGGGCTTAGACCTAAAAGGGGGGATGAATGTTACTCTTGAGGTTTCTGTAGGAGATATCTTAAAGATCTTGGCTAATAAGTCTGTGGATGCTACTTTTAATGAAGCGATTCACAGAGCAAATAAAAAGCAAAGTGATTCTCAAAAGGATTACATCGAAGATTTTGTTTCTGCATTTAATGAAGTGAATAAAGATAACGAAACAAACGTTTTATTGTCTTCTCCACGTATTTTCGGACACAGAAACATGCTTGATAAGTTTGATGTTAACGCACCAGATGATGAAGTTATTGCTGTAGTTCGTGAAGAGCTAAAAGGAGCCATTGATCGTGCCTTTTCGGTATTGCGTGCACGTATTGATAAATTCGGCGTGGTACAACCAAACATTCAACAGTTAGAGCAGGAAGGTCGTATTCTGGTAGAATTACCGGGTGTAAAAGATCATGAGCGTGTGAAGCGTTTATTACAAAGTACTGCTCAGTTGGAGTTTTGGGAAACTACGAGTGTTCAGGAATTACAAGGATTTTTAACTAATGTTGGTACAGTAGTAAAAGCTGAACAAGATGCACAAGATATCCAGGAAGAGATTCTTTTAGATACGGATTCTTTGTTGCTAGATTCTGCGAATATATCAGCAAATCCTTTTTACGAATTGCTGAATGTTCAATATGCATTCGGAGCTCGTTTAGGTGTTGTTTCTGTTGAAGATACGGCAAAGGTTAATGCGATTATGGATCGTGCTGATATTCGTTCCTTACTGGTTGGAGATTTGAGAAATACTAAATTCTTATGGTCTGCTAAACCTTTGGTAGTTACCGGTGAAGAAGTAGGTTTAGAATACGTTGCCATTAAATCTAACAGAGATGATATACCTCAGTTAAGTGGTGATGTAATTGTTGATGCAAATTCTCAGATTGATCCTACTGGTTTGGTTAACGTAAGTATGAGAATGAATGCTGAAGGTGCTAAGAAGTGGAAGAAACTTACTGAGAATAATATTGATCGTCAGGTAGCTATTATTCTTGATAATTATGTGTACTCATTCCCTACGGTAAACGATGTAATTCCAAACGGTAGTTCGAGTATCTCAGGTAACTTTACTGTTGAAGAAGCAGAAGATTTAGCAAATATTTTAAAAGCGGGTAAATTACCTGCACCGGCTAAAATTATTCAATCTGAGATTGTAGGACCTTCTTTGGGTGCTGAAGCAATTAGTGCTGGTTTCACGTCTTTTGCTATCGCATTATTGATTGTGTTATTATACATGATATTCTACTATCAAACTGCTGGTTTGGCTGCGAACTTTGCGCTTGTGCTTAACATCTTATTCATCTTTGGTGTGCTTGCTTCTTTAGGAGCTGTATTGTCATTGCCGGGTATTGCCGGTATTGTGCTTACCATTGGTATGGCAGTAGATGCAAACGTACTTATTTACGAACGTATTCGTGAAGAATTAAGAATGGGCAAAGGAATGAGCCTGGCTATTTCTGATGGATATAAGAACGCCTATGCAGCCATTATTGATGCGAATGTTACAACCTTATTAACAGGTATTATTCTTTATACGTTCGGTACAGGACCAATTAAAGGTTTTGCTACGACATTAATCATTGGTATTATCACTTCATTATTTGCTGCGATTTTCTTAACTCGTTTGGTGTTTGAAGCAAAAATGGAGTCTAAAAAACCGATTAAGTTTGCTTCTAAGCTTACTCAAGGATGGTTCGCAAATTCTTCGATTGCTTTCTTAGCGAAACGCAAAAGAGCTTATATGGTTTCTGCTTTATTGGTAATCTTAGGTGTTGCTTCTCTTGCTACAAGAGGGTTAAATCAGGGTGTTGACTTTAAAGGTGGTCGTAATTTTGTAGTACGATTTGATCAGGATGTAGTCACTCAGGATGTTCGTTCATCATTAGCTGCACCTTTTGAAACGGCACCGGAAGTGAAGACATTTGGTAAAGCCAATCAGGTGAAGATTACCACCAAGTATCTAATCGATGAGAAAGGTTCTGATGATGTAGTTGATGCTAAATTAGCTGAAGGGTTAAATACTTTAGGGATGAACTACGAAGTAATGAGTTCTCAATTGGTTGGTCCAACCATTGCCGATGATATTAAACAATCTGCAGTATGGGCCGTGTTGTTCTCATTAATAGTAATATTTATGTACATCCTGATCCGATTCCGTAAAATGTCTTATTCCATTGGAGCCGTTGCAGCCGTATTCCACGATGTGTTAATTGTGCTGGCTGTATTCTCTATATTGTATGGTAGATTGCCATTCTCTCTGGAAATAGATCAGGCATTTATTGCTGCTATTCTAACGGTAATTGGTTATTCATTAAATGATACGGTGGTTGTATTCGACAGGGTTCGTGAGTATTTTGGTTCAAAATCAGGTTCTCGTGAAGAAATTGTTGATGCTGCATTAAACAGTACTTTGAGTCGTACTATAAATACATCTCTTACGACATTCTTTGTGTTATTAGTCATCTTCCTATTTGGTGGTGAAGTAATCCGAGGATTTATGTTTGCCCTTATGATTGGTGTAGTTGTGGGTACTTATTCATCATTGTTTATTGCAACACCAATTATGGTGGACACATTAAAAGATGATTCAGATGAATAATTATCTTGGTATAAGATAAGATAGAATAGAAAGTCCTGCATTTGCAGGACTTTTTTACTTTTGTACTATGGAAAACGCATTTTTATTTTTAAATTTTTTAGGAACAGGAGAGTTTGTTTTAATAGCTTTCGTATTTCTATTATTATTTGGGCCTGATAAAATTCCGGGTGTAGCACGTACTTTGGGAAAGGGGATTCGTAAGATTAAGGATGCCAGCGATGACATCAAAAAGGAAATTCATGCCAGTTCGCAGGATGTAGATACCATGACTTCCGAAATGAAAAAAGACTTACGAGAGATTGAGGATTTAACACAGTCTGTAAAAAGAGGCGTGAAAAAAACTTTAGATAAATAGCGAGTGGATATTTTTTACCTGATTATTGGTTTGTTAGCGCTCATTCTTGGAGGTGAGTTTTTGGTTAAAGGGTCCGTGGCTCTAGCCGTTCGAATGAGAGTTTCGATGGTTGTTATTGGTTTAACAGTTGTTTCTTTTGCTACATCTGCACCAGAGCTTATCGTTAGTATTTATTCTGCCTTAAGCGGTCATCCCGACATCGCTTTAGGTAATGTGATTGGTTCTAATATTGCTAATATTTCATTAGTTTTAGGTATTACAGCTCTTATTTCCCCCTTAAGTTTTCAGCAACGTTTATATCGTTTTGATATTCCTGTAATGCTTTTAGCTTCGGCACTTTTTGGCGTGTTTTTATATTCGAATTCCAGTTTGAACTTTTGGGAAGGCCTATGTTTTGTGCTACTCCTGTCGATTTTAACAATATACCTGATTCGCCGTTCTCGAAAAGAAGAGAAAATGAATGGTGAAAACAGTGCAGAACAGGTGCCTTTAGTTAAGTTGTTTGTATACTTATCACTTGGAGCGATTAGTTTGTATTTTGGGTCTCATTGGTTGGTAGGAGGTGCAACGGGTATTGCAAGAACTATTGGGGTTAGCGAAAGAGTAATTTCAGTTTCTATTGTTGCCTTTGGGACATCTGTGCCAGAGTTAGCAGCTTCCATAATTGCAGTATTTAAAAAAGAGAAAGACCTCTCCATTGGAAATTTAATAGGATCTAATATATTCAATATCTTTGCTGTTTTAGGTATTACCTCTATGATTCAACCGATCTATGTGGTTGATGAGGGTTTAATTACAAACGATATATGGTGGATGTTTGGTGTCGCATTACTTTTATATCCAATGATGTTTTTATTTCACAAAAAACATATTGGTCGCTTAGAAGGATTTATGTTGTTTGTCTTGTATATTGCATATATTTCACTTCTTTTTTGAGTTTTTTCAAGTTTTTTTCAAGAAAAAACAACAATTTCGGATAAATTTCAAGATTATTGATAAAAAATATCAGTTTTTCATAAACTGATTAAGAATTGAGTTTATATTTGTAATCTGTTTTTAACCTTATTTTAAACCCTTATTCTTAAATCCTTATGAAAACAAAATTGGAATACATCTGGCTGGATGGATACTTTCCTACTCAAAACTTGAGAAGTAAAACGAAAGTAGTTGAAAATTTCGGTGGAAAATTAGAAGATTGTCCTATGTGGGCTTTTGATGGTAGCTCTACCAAACAAGCAGAAGGTGGTTCTTCGGACTGTTTGTTAAAACCGGTTGCTATTTATCCTGATCCGGAAAGAATTAATGCGTTCTTGGTGATGTCTGAAGTTTTAAATGCAGATGGAACAGCGCATGAGTCTAATGGACGTGCAACGATAGATGATGGTGATAATGACTTTTGGTTCGGTTTTGAACAAGAGTATTTTATTATGGATGTTGACACTCAATTACCTTTAGGTTTCCCAGTGGGTGGTTATCCGGGTCCTCAAGGTATGTATTACTGTTCAGTAGGTGGTAAAAATACGCACGGAAGAGATCTTGTTGAAGAGCATGCAGACTTATGTATCAACGCTGGACTTAACTTTGAAGGAATTAACCAGGAAGTTGCTTCCGGACAATGGGAATTTCAATTGTTTGCCAAGGGTGCTAAAAAAGCCGGAGATGAGATCTGGATTGCCCGTTATTTATTGGATCGATTAACAGAGAAATACGGATACTATATCGAATACCACCCAAAACCTATTAAAGGAGATTGGAATGGTTCCGGTATGCATGCAAACTTTTCTAATACACTTCTTAGAACTTGTGGTTCTAAAGAAACTTACGAGAAAGTATGTGAGGCTTTTAGACCTGTTGTAAAAGAGCATATTGAAGTTTATGGAGTAGACAATGATCAGCGATTAACTGGTTTACACGAAACAGCTTCTATAAATGACTTTAGTTACGGAGTTTCAGATAGAGGAGCTTCAATTAGAATTCCAATTATTACTGTTGAGCAAGGTTGGAAAGGTTGGTTAGAAGATCGAAGACCTGCTTCAAACGGTGACCCATATAAAATTGCCGGTAGAATTGTGAAGACAGTTAAAGAAGCAAAGATTTAATATTATTTCTTTTCATAAAAAAAGCACCTAATTAGGTGCTTTTTTTATTTAACAATTTTATGAATATCTAATAACGAACATCCTTAATGGTGTATAGCTTTTTTATTTGTTTTATTTTTAGTTATTTTAGCAATCTTTTGCATAGATATTGCAATGAAGATGAAAAACAATAACTCATTAATCTAATCCAATGAGATTTACAAAAATAGTATTTTTATTTGTCGCTACAATTGCGATTTCTCTGAGTTCCTTTGCACAAGGTAAACAGCTTAAAAAGGCAGAAGCAGCATTTGAGCGCTATGAATTCCATAAAGCGATGGACTTTTATAAAAGAGCTTATTCAAAATCTTCTGATAGAACGCAGAAAGTTGAAATGAGTTTCCGTTTGGCTGAATGTGCCCGCCGTATTGGTAATTACAGACAAGCAGAAAGCTATTATAAGCGTACGATCAAAATGCGTTACGACGATCCTGTAGCAATCTTTTATTTAGGAATGATGCAGCGTAACATCGGAAAGTATGAAGATGCGATTAAATCGTTTGAGTTGTACATGAAAAAAGTGCCTGAAGATATCAGAGCTCTGGAAGCTATTGTAGCTTGCCAGCTGGCTATCGAATGGGTAGAGAATCCTTCACGCTATGCTGTATCTAATATGAAAGCTATCAACTCTAAACAAGATGATAGAATGCCTGCCTTTGGTAATAAAGATAATACTCAGCTTTTCTTTACTACGGCACGTAAAGGTGTGAATGGAAAAAAAATAAGCGCACAAACAGGTCAGTATTTTACTGATATTTGGGTGACTGAGTTAGAGAAAAATAAAAAGAGAAGAGGCAAAGGAAAACAAGCTAAGCCTAAATGGAAAGAACCTCTTTCATTAGGAGATTTCTTAGAAGTTGATGATCTCGTAAACACCAAATTTGACGAAGGTGCAGTAAGTTTAAATGAGCGCGGTAATTTAATGTATTTTAATCGTGCTGTGATGAAGAAAAATGAAGCTCATTCTCCTCGTGTTTTTTCTGCCATTAAGAAAGGTGGTGAGTGGGAAGAGCCTCTAGAAATTAACCTGCCTGTGGATTCAAATTATATGGTAATCTATCCGTGTTTGTCACCAGATGAGAAAATCCTGTTTTTTGTTTCTGATATGCCAGGAGGTCATGGGGATTTTGATATTTGGATGTCTGAGTACAATAAAAGAAAAGATACTTGGAGTGAGCCTGTAAATCTAGGGCCTGAAGTTAATACAGCCGATAAAGAGATTGCTCCTTATGTTCATAGAAATGGTACGCTTTTCTTTGCATCTAAAGGTCATGTGGGAATGGGTGGATTTGATATTTTCAGAGCTACTAGAAGACCAAGTGGTCAGTATGGAAAGGTGAAGAATATGAAATATCCAATCAATTCATCTTATGATGATTTTGGAATTGTTTTTTCTGGTAAAGATGCGATTAGTGGTTTCTTTAGTTCAAACAGAAAAGGAGGTCGTGGTGGTGATGACATCTATGAGACGAAGTTATCTGATTTGAAATTCTCGATGGAAGGTGTTCTTGTAGATAAAGAAACTACAGACCCATTGCAAGGCGTTTCTGTACATATTGAAGGTTCAGATGGTTCTGCCTTTGATGCAATAACTAATAAAAGTGGATTCTTCGATTTTGGTGATGAGGCTATCAGACAAGGTGTTGAATATGAGGTGACTTATGTAAAAGATACTTACGTTGCCGTAAATGACACTGTTACAACTCAAAACTTAACGATTCATGATTTTGAAACTACCGATGAAGGTTTCTTATATACCATAGCTGTTGATTTATCGATGAAAGTTCATCGTTTACCTGTAGTTTTACCTCGTATTGAATATGATTTGGGTAGTTGGGAACTGCGTGAGATTGCAGAAAAAGATCTTAATCACCTTGTAGAGGTGTTGGAGACCAATCCTGATTTGAGAATTCAATTGCGTTCACATACAGATTTTAGAAGTAGTGATGAATTTAATCAGGAATTATCTCAAAAAAGAGCAGAATCTTGTGTTAATTATTTAATTGAAAAAGGAATTGATGCTTCAAGACTCGAGGCTCTAGGTATGGGAGAAAAGGAGCCACTTGTTTTATCTGAAGATAGAAACGGTTTCAAAAAAGGTGATGTGTTTACGCAGGAGTTTATTGAAGGTACACGTTCAAGAAGATTACGTGAGATGGCTCATCAAATGAATAGAAGAACAGACTTTAGAGAAATTGAGCCTGATCCTGAAGATGCTGAAAAATATGGAGCGTACTAAACTTATCAAACAATAACGAAAAGCGTCCCATAGTCATGTGGGATGCTTTTTTATTTAAGTATATTTGCACAAAATTAACAAATTGTATTTTTACCTGTGAGCAACCAAGACAGATATATGATGCGTGGTGTTTCGGCATCTAAAGAAGATGTCCACAATGCCATTAAAAATGTTGACAAAGGATTATTCCCGAAAGCATTTTGTAAGATCGTTGAAGATCGTTTAACAGGTGATACTGATTATTGTATCGTAATGCATGCAGATGGTGCAGGGACTAAATCTTCTTTGGCTTACATGTATTGGAAAGAAACCGGAGATATTTCTGTTTGGAAAGGTATTGCTCAGGATGCTTTGGTCATGAATATTGATGATTTACTTTGCGTAGGGGCAGTAGATAAGATTTTAGTTTCATCAACCATTGGTAGAAATAAAAACTTAATTCCAGGTGAAGTAATTTCTGAAATTATTAATGGAACGGAGGAATTGTTAGCCGATATGCGTTCGCAAGGAGTGGAGATCTATTCTACAGGTGGCGAAACAGCTGATGTAGGTGACCTAGTCCGTACCATCATTGTAGACTCTACTGTTACAGCTCGTATGAAACGTTCGGATGTGATTTCTAATCACAATATTGCAGGGGGTGAAGTTATCGTTGCTTTAGAATCTGCCGGACAGGCAACTTACGAGAAAGAATATAATGGTGGTATGGGATCTAACGGATTAACATCTGCTCGTCATGATGTATTCCATAAAGAATTAGCTGCAAAATATCCTGAAAGTTTCGATGCTTCAGTACCTTCTGATCTGGTTTATTCCGGTGGTGTCGCATTAACCGATGCTGTAGATGGAGTTTCTGTTGACGCCGGTAAATTGGTGCTTTCGCCAACGCGTACTTACGCTCCTATCATAAAGAAGATACTAGATAGTCATATAGATCATATTCATGGAATGGTTCATTGCAGTGGAGGTGCACAAACGAAAGTTCTTCACTTTGTGGACGATGTACACGTGATTAAAGATAACATGTTCGATATACCACCATTGTTCAAGCTAATTCAGGAACAATCGGGAACAGATTGGAAAGAGATGTATAAAGTGTTCAATATGGGACATCGTATGGAAATTTACCTGAATGAAGAACATGCTCAGGATATTATTAATATCTCTAAAGAATTTGGTGTAGACGCTAAAATTATTGGTCGTGTAGAAAAACACCAGGGTAAGAAACTGACTATTAAAAGCCCATACGGCGAATTCGTTTACTAATATGGCATTACTAGATAAATTAGCAATGATTAAACTTCGTTTCGATGATGTTGCTCAGCAGATCATCGAGCCTGAAGTAAT
Source organism: Flavobacteriales bacterium (assembly GCA_024959975.1). GTDB lineage: Bacteria > Bacteroidota > Bacteroidia > Flavobacteriales > UBA7430 > JANXFM01. The sequence goes on along the minus strand of JANXFM010000096.1, from coordinate 16,923 downwards.
TGCTGACATGAAGCGTTATGTACAGTTGAACAAGGAGTATAAAGACCTTGAACCAATTGTAGATGCATACAAAGCTTATAAAACGGTTTGCGATAACATCGACGAATCGAACGACATTCTTGCAAATGAGGATGATGCTGAGATGAAAGAGATGGCTCGTATGGAATTGGATGAAGCCATCCCTAAGAAAGCTGAGATGGAAGTAGGAATCAAAGTACTTTTGATTCCTAAAGATCCTGAAGATTCTAAAAATGCGGTTGTAGAAATTCGTGCCGGAGCTGGTGGTGATGAAGCAAGTATTTTTGCCGGAGACCTTTACAGAATGTACACGCGATACTGCGAAAATAAAAAGTGGCGTACAGAGTTGGTTGATGTAACACATGGTACTGCCGGGGGGTACAAAGAAATTGTAATGAATGTGAGCGGCCAAGATGTGTACGGAACCATGAAGTACGAATCCGGAGTTCATCGTGTACAACGTGTCCCTCAAACGGAAACTCAGGGTAGAGTACATACATCGGCAGCTTCGGTGGTGGTTTTGCCAGAGGCCGAGGAGTTTGATGTTCAGATCAACGATAAAGACATTAAAAAAGAGACTTACTGTTCTTCCGGTCCCGGAGGGCAATCGGTAAATACGACTTATTCTGCTGTACGTTTAACGCACATTCCTTCAGGAGTTGTGGCGCAATGTCAGGATCAGAAATCACAGATTAAGAATCACGCTAAAGCCTTACAGGTATTAAGATCTCGTATTTTCGAAATTGAATTGGCGAAGCGTAATGAAGAGATTGCAGGTAAGCGTAAGACCATGGTGTCTACCGGAGATCGTTCTGCGAAGATTCGTACCTACAATTACCCTCAAGGTAGAGTGACCGATCATCGTATCGGTTTAACCCTTTATTCTTTGAATGATATTATGAATGGTGACATTCATAAAATTATAGAAGAACTTACGGTTGCTGAGAATGCTGAACGATTAAAAGAAGGTAGCGATGACTAGAGCAGAATTAATAGCTCAAATAAAAGCGAAGAAATCCTTTTTATGTATTGGATTAGATACGGATTTAGATCGTATCCCAAAGCACCTCCTAGATGCTGATGATCCTATCTTTGAATTTAACAAGCAAATTATCGATGCTACCAAAGACTTGTGTGTTGCCTATAAACCCAATTTGGCATTTTATGAGTCTTTAGGAATCAAAGGTTGGCAGTCTTTACAAAAGACCCTAGATTATATTCCAAAGGATGTTTTTACCATTGCCGATGCTAAAAGAGGGGATATCGGAAATACTTCATCGATGTATGCAAAAGCATTCTTCGAAAATATGGATTTCGATTCAGTTACCGTTGCTCCTTACATGGGGAAAGATTCTGTACAACCTTTTTTCGTTTACGATAATAAATGGGTCATTTTACTCGCACTAACTTCTAACGAAGGGGGCAGGGATTTTCAATTAATGGAGTCTAATGGCAAAGCGCTTTACCAACAAGTATTGGAAACTTCTGCCCAATGGGGAACCACTTCCAATATGATGTATGTAGTAGGTGCTACACGTGCCGATTGGTTAGAAAAGATTAGAAAAACAATTCCCGATCATTTCCTGTTGGTTCCCGGAGTAGGCGCACAAGGAGGAAATCTGGAAGAAGTTGCCAAATATGGAATGAATAAAGATTGTGGTCTTTTGGTGAATTCTTCTCGTGGGATTATTTACGCTTCCAAGGGTGTAGATTTTGCTGGTGTTGCCAGAGAAAAAGCCAAAGAACTTCAACAACAGATGGAGAAAGAACTGCTTAAAATAAAAGTTATTTAAACTTAGTATAATTTTAAGTCTCGCATTGCGAGACTTTTTTTATTCATTTTTAGGTTCAAACAAAAAAATCCCCACTCGAAAGTGGGGACCCTGCCAAAAAGTCACACTAAGTAACTGATCTCATTATTACATACTACAAATTTAGGGTGTTGACAGCCTAAAGTCAATAGGTAATATCACTCATTTTTTGGGATTTAAACTTAAAATTTACAACAGTCACCGGCTGAGACAAAAACGAAACCTTGCCGATTATCTATTTTGTATTTTACATAGATATATTTATATTAGTATAACGTTTGATTTTATAGATTGGATACTATTTATGTAATGTTCCCTATTATTAAGATATTGTTTTTATGGATTATTGGCATTTTGTTAACTTCTTTTATTGATGTTTCCTTAGTGGTGTTATTCGTTTTAATCGCAATTTTTTCCTGCTTGTTTGTTGGTTTATACTTTAAACGAGGATATTCATTTAAATACCTGGAAAATTTATTGCTTGTATTGATTATGCTAACTGTAGTTCAGGTTATAAATTTCCATAGTTCTCAAGAAAAAGATTTTAGTGCCTATCTAAATAAAGAGCATAAGGTATTATTAAATATTAAAGAACGCTATAAGGAAACAGATAGTCAATTTAGGTATATTGTTGAGTTGCAAGCGGTTTTCATAGATACCCTTATCTCAATCAATGAAGACTGCTTATTCTATCAAAAAAAAGATTTACTCAGTTCTCATTTTTATCCAGGTGATCGTTTTTATTGTTCGATTTATTGGAAACAGATTGCTAAAGCAAAACATGCTGCCCTTTTTGATGCTTCCGAATATTGGAGATTGAAAGGAGTCACACAAAGTTTGTGGCTACAAGATGAAAAGATTCAAAGGCTGGAAGATTCGAAAGATTGGTTTTATCTAATTCGAAGAAAACAGGCAGAGTGGCTTGAATTGATACACCGTCAAAATTTGAGTGAATCTACACGACAAATACTATCGGCATTGGTTTTAGGTGATAAGAGGGGGGTAGATAAGGAGATAAAACATCGATTTTCTATTTTAGGATTGTCACATACCTTGGCTCTAAGTGGATTGCACATTAGTTTAATCTATGGGATTTGCGCTTTCATGTTGAGCTTTATTTTTAAGTACAGACCAGTATTACAGTCTTTATGTTTGGTCGTAATCATTATTTTTTATGCTGTATTAACAGGTTTAAGTCCGTCTGTGATGCGAGCTTCATTAATGTTTTTGCTTTATGCCGTTAGTTTGGGGCTAAACAGAAGAACCACGCCTTTAAATATTGTATTTATTTCGGCACTTTTATTACTCATCTACGATTCAAATTTATTGTACGATGTAGGATTTCAATTGTCATATCTGGCCGTTTTAGGAATCTTGTATTTTTATCGTTTTTTCAAGAAATATATTGAAAATAAATCGGTACTGGTAAAATTTATATTGGGCATGATTTTGGTTTCTATTTCTGCTCAATTAAGTACAGGGATCCTTTCGGTGTATTATTTTCATAGTTTCCCACTTTCATTTTTATGGGCCAATTTGCTTATTTTACCCATGATTACATTTTTGTTGTATGTAAGTATTTTCTATCTATTTTTTTTGGTCATAGGTATTCAATTCTCTTTTACAGACTCTTTTTTAGATCGATTTATTGAGATACTACTTAGTTTAATCTCTTTTGTAGAGCACTATTCATTTTCTCCGGTAGAGTTTTACATGACACGTAATGAGCTGTTTTATTTTTATGGTTTGTTGTTACTTGTTTGTTTGGTGTTCCTTGAAAAGAGATTCGGTTTATTACGTTTTGTTTACATCTATTTATTAAGTGGTTTGGTCCTGTTCCATTATTCAAAAAAAACACCTACCAAAGAGTCGTTTATCAATACTTCCAAGCAGGCTTTGGTTATTTCCGTTATTGCAAATGATGAGCAGGTTATTTTGTCTGACAATCCGGGACTTGTAAGTTATTTATTGGGAGATTATTCTTTAATGAATTCAATTGCTTGTGTAGATACTTTATCTATGGAGTCTGACTATCAAAATGAGTTTTTTAGGGTAGGAGACGGCTTTGTAGAATTGTTTAATGAGAAGCTATTAATGATTCAAAATGAAAAATTAAAACAATATTCTTGTATGGATGTTGATGTATTGATTCAAAGTACTTATCGGGAAGATGTATCCGATTTACAAGATTTCTTTTCGCCTTCAATAGTTGTTTTAGATGCTAAGATGTACAAGAAATCAAGAGCGATTTTAAAGGAAAAATGGCTTGCTTTGAATGTAGAGGTGGTAGACTTGGGTGAAGAGGTTTATACCCGATCATATTAATTGATGGTTGAGTTGTTCGCTCTTCGACAGGCTCAGAGTGACAACTCATAAAACTACTTATCACCAAAATGATTTTAAAATCAACTTATAACTCAAAACTTAAAACTCAAAACTTCTCCGGTCACTAATAATAATTTTGCCGTAGCCACTCCCCAAGAACAATGGTAAGTGCATGGCTTACATTCATCGATTTATTATGGCCTTTCATCGGTATGTAAATTGATTTTTCGCATTCTTTTAAAAGGCTGTCGTCAATACCGACTTTTTCATTTCCTACAAAAAAAACCGTTTTTTCAGGTAATTTAGACTCATACAGATCAGATGAAGGTTCAGCTGTTTCTATGGCAATGTGTTTGTAATCGTTGGGGATGTGTTGCTTCCAATTTTCCGGAGTACAGAAATGCCATTCTACGGCTTTAAAGCTTGATTGAGCGGTTTTTTTAATATTTCGATCTCTAAAAGTGGGCTTATCATTTACAAAAAGAACTTTTTCGCAAGCCATATTATCTGCCAGACGTAAAATGCTACCTAAATTATTAGGTGTATTGAGTTTCCAGCATACTATAATAGGGTGTGATTTGTTTTTTTTACCCGCATCGCTTTTCTCAAAAAATGTTCTTGATTTGATATATTCAGCCATTTGACTAATATAGTGAAATGGGAGATTTATTAATATTTTTTATGACGGATATAAGTATAAAAAAAGCCTGTCAAATTTGACAGGCTTTGTAATCTATAAGTTAAAAAAAGTACTGATTAAACGGTTTTAACGTTTACAGCGTTTAAACCTTTTTTACCTTCTTGTAATTCGAATTCAACAACGTCACTTTCGTTAATCTCATCGATTAAACCTGTTACGTGTACGAAATATTCAGTTTTAGACTCTTCATCTACAATAAATCCAAAACCTTTAGATTCATTGAAAAACTTTACTGTTCCTTTGTTCATAACGGTGCGATTAAATAGCTTTAACGTTTACAGCGTTTAAACCTTTTCTACCTTCTTGTAATTCGAATTCAACTGCTTCACCTTCGTTAACTTCGTCAATTAAGCCGGTTACGTGTACGAAATATTCAGTTTTTGATTCATCATCAACAATAAACCCAAAACCTTTAGATTCATTGTAAAATTTTACTGTTCCTTTGTTCATAGTGGTACGATTAAACAGCTTTAACGTTTACAGCGTTTAAGCCTTTTCTACCTTCTTGTAATTCGAATTCAACTGCATCACCTTCATTAACCTCATCGATTAATCCGGTTACGTGCACGAAGTATTCTGTTTTTGATTCTTCGTCAACAATAAATCCAAAACCTTTAGACTCATTGAAGAACTTTACTGTTCCTTTGTTCATAGTGTAATTTGTAAATTTTAAAAACAAAGATACTCTTATAAATTTAATATTGGGCTTTAGTTGGTATTTTATTGTTTATCAATTTATTGGCTTTGCTACATATTTGAGTCGAAAGACTTATGTGAAGTGGCTGTTAATCGATTAATTTCCTTCATTTCTTCTTCTGATAAATCTCTCCATTCTCCGTAGGGAATGTCTAGATTTATGTTCATAATACGAATGCGTTTCAGTTTGTAAACTTCGTAGTTTAGGTAGTCACACATTTTACGGATTTGCCTGTTTAATCCCTGTGTTAGTGTGATTTTGAAATAGAATTTATCAATCTGTTCTACTTTACATTTTTTAGTGACGGTATCGAGAATAGGGATTCCATCACCCATTTTTTGAATAAAATCTTTTGTAATAGGTTTATTAACTCTTACCTCATAGACTTTTTCGTGGTTATTTCTGGCTCGTAAAATTTTATTAACGATATCACCATCACTAGTTAAAAGGATTAAACCTTCACTAGGTTTGTCTAAGCGTCCTATCGGGAATATCCGTTTGGGATGTCCAATATAGTCGATGATGTTATCTTTTTCAGCTTTTATATCTGTAGTGCAAACAATACCCCTTGGTTTATTTAAAGCAATGTAAACGTGTTTTTCTTTTGGTGGTAAAATTAACGCTCCATCGACGCATACTTTATCTCCGGGAGCTATTTTTGTACCCTTTTCCGGTACAACACCATTTATGGTCACCCTCCCTTCTTCAATAAGTTTATCAGCACCTCTGCGAGAGCAGTAACCTACTTCGCTTAGGTATTTATTGATTCTCTTAAGTTGAATTTCTTCCATTTTTGCTTGTTGGTGGTTGCTGGTTGTTAGTTGGTGGGAGTTGTTCCCATGTCCCTAAGCCTGTTGAAGGGTTGGTTGTTCAATTTTTTCCAATCTACCAAAATACTAACCTACTAAAATACTTTGTACTTAATACCTAGTACTTAATACCTAGCACCTAAATAATCCTTATTCTAATTTTTTTCTTTTTGAGTTTACTATTGTTTAGTACATCAATAAGTTTAGTTGCTTTTTCATCCGGGACGGAAACAAAAGCACAATCCTGCTTTAATTCAATAGTGCCTAATTCATCTCCCACAAGACCACCTTGCTTAAAGAATAAACCGGCAATATCTCCCTTGGAAATTTTGTCTTTTCTTCCACCGGAAATAAACAGCGTAGTTCGTCGAGTTGTTTCAGGTGGTAAAACTTTAGTAAGTTTTTCCTCTTTCAAGTTGCTTATGAAATCGGGTAGTTTTTCATCCTTCCAATACAAGACATAAGCTGTTCCTTCTTTGTTCATTCTTGCGGTACGCCCATTTCTATGTGTAAATTCTTGACTACGCATAGGTAAATGATAGTGGATGATAAATTTTATTTCGGGTACATCAATTCCTCGAGCAGCTAGATCTGTTGCAATTAATAGCTGATGTGTTCCATTGCGGAATTTGATGAGTGCACGTTCTCTATCTTTCTGTTCCATTCCTCCATAGAAACACCCATGGCTGATATTGTTTGCTGTTAGGTGTTCGCTTACTCTGCGAATGGACTCTTTGAAATTACAGAAGATAATCCCCGGTTGATTTCCCAAATGATCGAGAGCCTGAACTAGAGTTTCTAATTTATCTTTTGAAGGAGAGATCATTGCTTTCACTTCAAGTTGTGATTCGACCTCTTTTAAGTAGTTTATATAAACAGGGTTCGTCAGACCTACAAATTTAGGAACGCGAACTTTCTGTGTCGCCGAGGTCAATATTTTCTTTTTCAGCTTGGGTAGCGCAGAGCATATGTCGCTCATTTCAGTTTCGAAACCCACTTCCAGTGATTTGTCAAATTCGTCTAAAACCAAAGTTTTAATAGCTGATGTAGAGAATGTATTTCTTCTGATGTGATCAGAAATTCTACCTGGAGTACCTACAAGAATAGCAGGGCGGTGTTTTAGATCGATTTTATCTTTAGAAAACAAACGACCACCATACACAACAGAAGTTTTATATCCGGAACCCATTTCACGAAGTACTTGTTCAATCTGAATGGCTAACTCTCTGGATGGAGCAACAATTAATGCTTGAACCTCTTCGCATTCCGGGTCTAATTCGGCTATGACAGGTAATAAGAAAGCTAGGGTTTTACCGGTTCCTGTAGGAGAAAGTAAAATGATATCCGAGCAAGAGTGAATAGCCAGTTGGGCTTCTTCTTGCATAGCGTTGAGTTTTTCTATGCTCAACTTCTTAAGTATGTTCTTTTGATTTTTTATTGCGTGCGACATGGCGCAAAGATACTTTAATTAGTGTTTTGTGTTCAGCAAAAAAAAAATCCCTTCGGGAAATGAAGAGATTTAGATATTCTTTGTTAGGCTAGTGATTGTGTCCACCGGGTCCGTGAACGTGACCGTGCTCAACTTCTTCTTTCGTTGCTTCTCTTATTTCTACCACAGAACCTGTAAAGTGTATGTCTTGGTCAGCCAAGGGATGGTTTACATCCATTGTTACAGTATCTTCATTGATAGAAACCACCTTAGCCGGTACAACCTGACCATTTTGATCTTGTAAAGGAATGATATTGTTAACGGCAACTTCTTTAATAAGTTCACCTTCTTGTTTGAACATATCCTGAGGTAATTCAATAATGGCCTCTTCAGTTCTTGTTCCGTAAGCGTTTTCAGATTTAATGCCGAATGAGAATGTTTCCCCAGCATTTAAGTCAATGACTTGTGCTTCAAATTCCGGAATCATCTGTCTAACACCTGATAAAAACACCAAAGGTTGCTTACCCTCAGTAGTTTCAATCATTTCTCCTTCTGCATGGTCTCTAAACAATTTGTAGTCAAGAGAGATTACTTTGTGTGTTACTTCACTCATTTGAATTAAATTTTTTGCAAAAATACGCTTAATAATAAGTCTGGCGAATATTTATATGAGTTTAATTCATCTAAATGATGAAATATTTCGATACTTCAGATTTGTAAACGGGAAATTGCAATGGATGATTAATAAAAGTGTGAAAGATGCCTGATGTATAAAGATATTATTTTAATCGAGTTTCATTTGCCATAAAACATGTTCAATCCAAGCGTCTTCTTGAATTTTGTCGGGTTGGTAGGTTGTTTTAAGGTTCCCATCATAAAATTTAGCTAACCTTTGCCACAGCATTGCTTTAAAACCATTGCGATATTTTTTGATGAGTTCATAACTACTCATGTCGGTTTCGTAGTGAATGAGCTTAATGAGTATTCTTCCCTCAGATCGGGTAAGTTGTTTAAGGTCTTCAGTAAAATGTTCTCTTAACCAACGGTCGTGTAATTTTGAAATTCTTCTTTTTTGTCTTTTAGATTCTACATACATAAAGTCTTCTTCTATCTCTTGAAGTTGTTTTTTTGCTTTTTGTGCATAGGGGTAAACTTTGTGTACTTTTTTTCGCAAACGATAATATTGTACCCGTTCTTTGTCGTTTAAGTTTAGTGGTGTAAGTGTAATCTCATTTAAGAGTTCTGTGGCAATTTTTTCTCCATCAACTACTGTGCTGTCGGGGATTTGTGCATATGAGAAACAATTCCAAAATAAGGGTATAAGTAATATGATTTGATTCATTTATTATCAATTTTTAATACCAATCCTTCGACAAGCCTGCCTGCGGTAGGCAGGCTCAGGGTGACACCTGTTAAAATACTTTATTCTCCGGCCTAACAATTATTAATTAGTCATTATTAATTAATCATTGTATCATCCTACTGTTAAGTGTGCATTTGGATATTCATAATTGTTAGATCTCATTTTACTACTCAGAGCAAAGGCCAGTGTAAGCGTACCAATTCTACCTACGAACATGCATATCATAATTACTACTTTACCGATGAAGGATAAGTCGGGGGTGATTCCTGTAGAAAGTCCTACCGTAGAGAATGCTGAAACAGCTTCGAAAGCAATAGGCATTAAACCTTTTTCACCATCACTGATACTGAGAATAAATATGGCTAAAAAGATAGCTGAAGTTGCAAACAGGAATATGGAAAATGCTTTGTGTAGCAGTTCTGGTGAAATCGTTCTTTTTCCAATTTCAATTCTTTTTTGACCTCTAATCGTATTGATCGCCGAGTAGATGATTAATGTGAATGTTGAGGTTTTGATTCCCCCTCCAAAAGAACCCGGAGCACCTCCTATAAACATTAGGAAGATAAATATTATTAGCATCGGTGTTCCCACCATAGAAATATCAATGGTATTAAAACCAGCTGTTCTAGATATAGATTGGAAGAAAGACGTAATTAATTGCGAATAGATTGTCATATTATTTAAGCTATTTTCCTGTTCAAGGAAATAGAACATAATCATACCAAAAATTACTAGAATTATTGAAGTGTATAAAGAAATTTGAGTACTTAGTTTAAGTCCTAATCCTGGACTTTTAAATACTTTTTTGATTCTTTTTTTAATTCGTTTAATATTTAATACATCTTCAATTACCGGGAAACCAATTGCTCCGAATAGAATTAATAATGCGATGATGATATGCATGCTGTGAGAGTTTTGTAGTAATGTATTAGACAACCCATCAGTAAATAATGTAAAACCTGCATTGTTGAATGCAGAAACGGAATGAAATATTGAATAAAAAAGTTGTTCTTCGAGGTGTTGAAATTTTATTTGAGGATTCCAACTAAAATAGATAAGTACAATTCCTATCATTTCTATGAAAAAACTAAATAAGAAAATCTTTCTAAGCAGACCTTTTCCACTTAATAAAGACTCAGAACTAAAGTTTTCCTGCAGCATAGTCTGGTGCTTTATTCCCAAACCTTTTTTCGAGAAAATGGCAAATAACGTAGCAAATGATATGATGTTTAATCCACCTAACTGAATTAATAACATCAATATGATATGTCCTTTTTGAGTAAAATATGTGGCTGTGTCAACAACAATTAGCCCGGTAACACAACTTGCGCTTATGGAGGTAAACAAAGCCTCAAAGAAAGGCATGAAGCGTACTTCCTGAGTCATTTCAGGCATCATCAATAAACCTGTTCCTACAAGAATTAACACAACAAACGACAGGATTAAAAGTCGCGGTGGATTCATTTTTAACACCGAAAGTTGTGTGCTGGCTTTACCAAGTCCTATTCCAACTAAAATAAAGAAATAGAACTGTATGAAGAGTATGTAAAAGTTTTCTAAATGAAAGAGTTCTAATTGTTGACCAGCCCAATTGAGTATCGATTGGTCGAGGAATAATCGCGATATTGCATTGATGACTATCAGAAACAAAAGCAGCCCCTCAAACCAGGTTTCTCGTATTAATTTTAGAGGTGTATAGGAGTATAAAATATCAATGAGATATTTCAGGATATAGAATATAAAACTTGCTTTGATGGCAATAATAATCCAAGCTCTAGTTTCCTGATCCGGAGTAAATCCAAATTGATAAACGAGTAAGGATAGTATGAAAGTAGCAATTATGAAACTTCCTATTTTAAAAAGCCTCAGGACACTTTCTTTACTGTCGTAAAGGGCAAGATTTATTTTTTCGCGTATGGATCGTATCGACATACAGTTTATTCTATTACTTTAAAGCTGCTTTTAGTAAATCTTGTTTTTGAATAGGAACAACACCCACTTTTTCACAAACTAAGCCTCCTGCTAAGTTAGCAATTCTCATCAAAGATTCATCTTCTAGTTTACAAGCTAGCGCTAATGCTGCCACAGAAACTACTGTATCTCCTGCTCCGGAAACATCAATGATATTTCTTTTATGTGCTTTTTCGCGATAAATGGTTTTTTCGTTTTGGTAGTAAACACCATATTCAGACAGGGTGAGTAAAATGCTTTTCGCCTTAAGTTTGGTTCTTAGCAAAGCTACATTTTTAGAAAGTTCAGCATCTGATTGCACATCAAACTCTACATTCAGACCTTCTTTAATTTCTTTGAGGTTAGGTTTAAAAACATTAACCCCTCGGTAGGCGAAGAAATTGTCTTTTTTTGGATCTACAATAGTTGGAATTCCTTTTTGAATCGCACTCTTAATGGCTTTTTGAATAAGTTTTTCACTCAACAAACCTTTATTGTAATCCTCGAAAATAATAACGTCGAAGTTATTAGCCAGGATCATTTTTTCCAGTTTATTTGAGATATTTTCATCATTGATGATGTCTGTGCGCTCCTCGTCAACTCTTAAAACGTGTTTGTTATCGCTAATAATTCGTGTTTTAACCGTTGTATTTCGATCCGAGATCTTTTGAATTCCTTCGCATGTTAGATTTTGCTCCTTCATTAGGTTTATGAACAAATCTCCATAGTGATCATCGCCAATAGCGCTAAAAAGTACAGGTGTGGCACCAAGCGATTGTATGTTAAGAGCCACATTAGCAGCGCCTCCTAATCGACTTTCTCTTTTGTTTATTTCAACGATGGGAACCGGAGCCTCAGGCGACATGCGATGGACATCTCCCCACATATAAGCATCGATCATGGCATCGCCGATGATTAATACCCGCTTTGTCTCAAATTGATCTAAAATATCGGCTATTGAATTCATTAAATTTAATTCTTGTCCAAAATTGATTTAGTTGACTACTGAAAGCTGCCACATACAAATGAACAAAAAAAATCCCCTACATCAAGTAGGGGAGTTTTAATTATACTAAATTTTCAAGTGCTGTTTTGATTCTATCAGCAGCTTCGACAAGTTTTTCATCTGCCGCAGCATAGGAAATACGAATACAGTTTGGCGAACCGAAGGCTTCACCGGTTACGGTGGCAACATTTGCTTCGTTTAATAAGTACATACAGAAATCGTTTGCATTTGCTATAATAGTGCCTTTATACGATTTTCCGAAGTAAAAAGATACATCAGGGAATATGTAGAAAGCTCCCTGAGGGATACTTAATTTCAATCCATCAATTTCCTGTAGCTTCGAGATCATCAGATCTCTTCTTCTAAGGAATGCAGCGCGCATATCTTTTGTAAAGTCCGGATCTGCTGATACAGCAGTTTCGGTAGCTTTTTGTGCTATGGAACAGGTTGCTGATGTCGTTTGACCTTGCATTTTAGTACAGGCGGCAGCCAACCATTTAGGACCACCTAAATAACCAACTCTCCAACCCGTCATGGCAAAACCTTTAGATACACCGTTTACGGTTATTACGCGGTCTTTAATTGAATCAAACTGACCAATACTTACGTGTTCACCTAAGAAGTTGATGTGTTCGTAAATTTCATCAGAGATGATCATAATCTCCGGGTATTTTTCAAATACTTTAACCAATTCAGCTAATTCTTCTCTGCTGTATACTGAACCTGTTGGGTTACAAGGAGTACTGAATAAGAAAGCTTTTGTCTTGGAAGTAATTACCTCTTCAACTTGCTGAGCGGTCACTTTAAAGTCAGCTTCTACCATGGCTTCAATAACAATAGGAGTGCCCTCAGCCATTTTCACCATTTGGTAATAACTTACCCAGTAAGGAGCAGGAACAATTACTTCATCTCCCGGATTCACAATAGTTAGTAACAACTGAGATAAGGTTTGTTTCGCACCTGTTGACGCAACGATCTCGTCTGCAGCGTAGTCCAGATTATTATCTCGTTTAAACTTTTTTGAAATGGCATTTCTCAATTCACCTAAACCGGGAACCGGTGTGTAGTGAGAGAAGTTATCGTCAATCGCTTTCTTTGCAGCTTCCTTAATAAAATCAGGAGTGTCAAAATCAGGTTCTCCTAAACTTAGTGAGATTACATCTACGCCACTGTCACTTAATTCACGGCTTTTACGAGCCATGGCAATGGTTTGTGATTCTTCCAAATTTAGAATACGATCGGATAAAATGTTCATGTTTTCGGTGTTATTGCTTAATAGATTTTCTTGAGCCGCAAATATAGACAAAGAAATTTAGTTGTTGGTTGTTAGTAGTTTGTTAGTTGTGGGCAAAAATGGAATAATCTTAATTATGGACATCCTGTCTCCTGTCTCCTGACTTCTGACTCCTGTCTCCTTTTTTTAAATATCTTTGCTTTATGAGCAAAACCACCCTTCATTCATCCGAGATTGTCGAACAAGTAAAACAAGGATTAGCTTTACCTGTAATGGAGCATTTTTACACCATTCAAGGTGAAGGTTTTCATTCGGGAGTCGCTTGTTATTTTATTCGTTTGGGTGGTTGTGATGTAGGTTGTCCCTGGTGTGATGTTAAGGAGAGTTGGGAGCAGGAAAAGCATCCTATTCATACGGTTGACCAGATTGTAGATTGGGTAGTTTCAACTAAAGCAACAAAAGTGGTTGTTACCGGAGGTGAACCCTTAATGCATCAGCTTGATGTTTTGTGTAATCTCTTTCATGAGAAAGGGGTCGATTGTCATATTGAAACTTCCGGAGCACATTCTTATAGTGGTTATTGGGATTGGTTTACCTTGTCTCCTAAAAAGCGTAAGCTTCCACAAGAGGAGAGTTATTCGAAAGCCCATGAGCTTAAAGTAGTGATCGCCAGAGCAAATGATTTTCGTTTTGCTGAAGAACAAGCTTTAAAAGTGAATGCTGATTGCAAATTGTATTTACAACCGGAATGGTCTAAAGAAGGTGTTATTTTACAGGATATCATAGCGTATGTAAAGGAAAATCCTCAATGGAATATTTCTTTACAAACACATAAATACATGGACATCCCTTAGTATGCGTGTTTTATTAGCATTCTTCTTTTTTGTTTTTAGTTTTCAGATCATAGCTCAGGAAACAACAAAGTCACGCAGGGCGACGAAAGCCTATCGTGAGGCAAAGTCTGCTGTAGCTGTTCAGGAGTACAATACGGCAAAAGTATTTTTGGAAGAAGCCCTAATATTAGATAGTCGCTTTGTTGAAGCCTGGATTTTATTAGGCGATGTAAGTATAGGTTTGGGTGATAAAAAAAGTGGAATAGAAGCCTATCGAAAGTCTATTCCCTTAGCCCCACGTTTTTCATTTCCCATGTACTATCGTTTGGCAAATGCCGAACATTCTTTAGGTGATTATTCTGAGGCTTTACAACATATTCGAAAATACTTAAGTTCTAAAAAGATCTCTGAGAGATACCGAAAAAAAGCAAATGCCTTAAAAAAGTCCTGTGAGTTTTCTATCTCTGCGATGAAAAATCCGGTGACCTTTAATCCGGATAATTTAGGGACGAATATTAATTCTGATGCTGATGAATATTTACCTGCACTTTCTGCCGATGGAAGTACTTTAATTTTCACCCGAAGTAAAAAGGTAGAGGGTTTTCGTAATGAAGATTTCTATGTGTCGTACAACAATACCGATGATTGGCAGTTGGCGAAGAATCTTGGAGAACCCATTAATACTTTACAGAATGAAGGTGCGCAGTGTATTACTGCCGATGGTAAAACGCTCTATTTTACTGCTTGTTCACGTGATGATTCTTATGGGCGCTGCGATATTTATGAGTCTGATTTCGTGAATGGGAAATGGACAGACCCTGTCAATTTAGGAGCGCATGTGAATACTGAAAATTGGGAATCTCAGCCCGCCATTTCAGCAGATGGAAGGCAGTTATTCTTTGTTTCGAATCGTGCCGGTGGTAATGGAGGGAAAGATATTTGGGTTTCCTATAAAAATGCAAAAGGAACCTGGATGAAGGCCAAGAATTTAGGTAAAGATATCAATACAGCTAAAGACGATATTTCACCTTTTTTACACTGGGATAATCAAACGCTTTACTTTTCTTCCAAGGGGTATGTAGGTATGGGTGGTTTTGATATTTCCCTTTCGAGGTTGGATGAAACCGGCAACTGGGGAGCGGTGAAAAATATAGGTTATCCAATCAATTCTCCTTCAGATGAGAATTCATTGATTGTCGCTAAAGATGGGCGTACTGCTTATTTTGCTTCGGCATATTTTCAGGAAGGCAGAAGCGATTTGGATCTCTACACATTTGATTTGCCACAAGAGAGTAGAGCTCGTGAAGTAGCTTATGTGCAAGGTGTCATTACCGATGCAAAAACAAAAAAGCCGATTAAAGCGGAAATTGAGTTGGTTGATTTGCAATCGGGCAGATCATACAAGAGTTCACAGAGTGATGTGGATGGGAATTACATGCTTTGCCTTCCGTCTGATGCTGAGTATGCCCTTACGGTAATAAAGAAAAATTATCTTTTTTATTCTGAGAACGTTCAGATGGAACAGGAGGGAAGTATTCTTGTTAGGAATTTTAAACTGCAAGCCTTAGAAGTAGGTGAACAGGTAAGATTGGATAATATTTTCTTTGAATTAAATTCTTATGATCTAAAAGATGAATCGGCTACGGAGTTGAATAAGATTATTCAGTTTATGGAATCCAATCCGTTTTTAGTGGTTGAAATAGGTGGACATACGGATAATAGCGGTTCTAAGAATTATAATTTAGATTTGTCAGAGCAGCGAGCCCAATCGGTAAAAAGTGCTTTAGCGCAAAGAGGCTTGCCTTTAGATCGTATTCAAACCAAAGGATACGGGATGTCGATACCTTTAAATGCGAATAGTTCTGAGGAAGAAAGAGCTGTAAACCGAAGAACGGAATTAAAAATTATTGCAGTAGAATGATACAAGTTGTAGAGTGCCCGAGAGATGCCATGCAAGGTATCGAGGAGTTTATCCCAACGGAGAAAAAGGCCGAATACATCAACATGCTTTTAAAAGTGGGTTTTCATACGCTTGATTTTGGTTCTTTTGTGTCGCCAAAAGCCATTCCGCAAATGCGTGATACGGCAGCCGTGCTTTCTAAACTGAATTTAGATGCTACAGACTCTAAATTGTTGGCAATTGTAGCGAATCGCAGAGGTGCAGAGGAAGCTTCTTCTTTTGATGAGATCCAATATCTAGGGTATCCATTCTCAGTTTCTGAAACCTTTCAACAACGCAATACAAATCGTTCTATTGAAGATTCTTTAGTATTGGTAGAGGAGATGCAGAATTTATGTGTGTCTAAAAACAAAGACCTGGTGGTTTATCTTTCTATGGCTTTCGGAAATCCTTATGGTGAAGCCTGGGATGTTGATGTCGTAGCAAAGTGGTCGGAGGTTTTAGCCAATATGGGCGTAAAGATTTTAGCTCTTTCAGATACCATTGGTGCTTCTTCCAAAGAAACCATCACACCTTTATTTTCTCAGCTGATCCCGGAGTTTCAGGAAGTAACCTTTGGAGCACACTTACACACGACATCTCAAACCTGGAAAGAGAAAGTCTTAGCCGCTTATCAGGCAGGATGTACACGTTTTGATACCGCGATACAAGGTTTTGGAGGTTGTCCGATGGCAAAAGATGATTTGACCGGAAATATGCCTACCGAAAAGGTTTTATCTTTTTTAAACGAACAAAAAGAAGATGCCGGCTTAAATGCTCTGGCTTTTGAATCGGCTTACAATAAGGCC
>JANXFM010000030.1 GCA_024959975.1 Flavobacteriales bacterium | reverse complement strand
TGAGATTTCATTGGGTCTCCACGCAATACCAAAAGGTTGTCTACGCCCAAATAATCCAGGTCGATCAAGGCGTTTTCTGTTTCTTCCTTATTAAAGCCACCACAAATAATATGGGGTACCGTATCTACATGGTAACGGTTTGTTATCGCTGATGCGATTCCTACCGTTCCCGGACGCTTTCTTACTTTTTGCTTCTTTAATAGTCCGTTTCCCTGAGAAATGTATTCGTCCTCTTCCCTGTGATACGTAACGTTTACAAAAGAAGGCTTGTATTCCATAAGCGGGTCTAAGACGTTAAAGATGTCTTCTATTTTTTGACCTTTTTTTGGCGGTAATATCTCCAGAGACAAAAGCGTTTTCTCTGCTTGCTTAATGTGTTCTGTTATCTTCATCTTCTTCTTTTTAGTATGCTAAATTTGCCTGAAGTCTTCGCTCTGCATCAGAAATACTGATACCTGCTCTTTGGGCATAATCTGTTAGCTGATCTTTTTGTATTCTTCCTACGCCAAAATATTTCGCCTGTGGGTGCGCATAATAAAAGCCCGACACCGAGGCGGCAGGATACATGGCTAAAGATTCCGTAAGACTCATTCCCACTTCTTCTTCCACATTTAAAATATTCCAGATCACTTCCTTTTGGTGGTGATCGGGACAAGCCGGGTAACCCGGAGCCGGACGAATACCTTTGTAAGATTCTCCTATCAGATCTTCATTGGAAAGGTTTTCGTCATCTGCGTAGCCCCAAAACTCTTTTCGGAAATACTCGTGAAGGTATTCCGTTGTTGCTTCTGCCAATCGATCGGCCAGTGCTTTTACCATAATGCTTTGGTAATCGTCCTGCTCTTTCTCAAAACGTGCGATCCACTTTTCAATTCCCAAACCTGCAGTTACGGCAAAGGCTCCTATGTAATCGGCTCCTGATGTCTTTGGTTTAATGTAATCTGCCAGACAAACATTAAACGCTTTCGCGCCTTTTTTGCTTTGTTGTCTCAAACCAAGAACGGTATCCGCTACCACTGTTCTATCCTCATCGGCATAGAGTTCAATATCATCGTCATTCACCTGATTGGCGGGGAAAACTCCTAATACTGCCCTAGACTCAAGTCCGTCAGCCGCTATGATCTCATCCAATAAGGTCAAAGCATCTTTGTAGAGTTCTTGTGCCTGATCGCCAACAATTTTATCTTCCAATATTTTTGGAAACCTTCCGTGCAGATCCCATGTTTGGAAGAATGGCGTCCAATCGATGTAGTTTTTCAAAAGCTCCAGGTCGATCTTATGAATGGTCTTTGTGCCGATATTTTTTGGCTTCACCACCGGATATCCTTCCCAATCCAACAAGACTTTATTGGCTCTTGCTTCAACAATGCCGGTAGATTTCTTTGCTTTAGAATTGGCTTCAAAACGTGTTTTCAATTGTCCGTACTCTTGCTGAGTGTCTTTGATTACCTGCTCCGAAAGATTAGGATTCAATAGTTTACTCACCAAAGGAATACTTAATGAAGCATCACCAACATGGAAAACGCCTTTTTGATATTTCGGTGCGATCTTTACTGCCGTATGTACTCTCGAGGTGGTTGCCCCACCAATTAACAGTGGTGTAGACAATTCTCTTCGTTCCATCTCCTGAGCAACATTCACCATCTCATCAAGTGAAGGTGTGATCAATCCACTCAAACCAATAATGTCTGCTTCTTCCTGCTTTGCTGTTTCAAGGATTTTCTCCAAAGGAACCATTACACCCAGATCAATGACCTCATAATTATTACAAGCCAGTACCACGCCCACAATATTTTTACCAATATCGTGTACATCGCCCTTTACGGTTGCCAGGAGTATTTTTCCAACTTTCTTCTGTCTTTCATCTTTACCTTCTTCAATAAAGGGTTGCAAGTAGGCCACTGCTTTTTTCATCACCCGGGCACTTTTTACCACCTGAGGTAAAAACATTTTCCCCGATTCAAAGAGTTTTCCAACAACACCCATTCCATCCATAAGAGGGCCTTCAATAACATCGAGGGGTTTATCCAAAGCTAAACGAGCCTCTTCAGCATCCTCCACAATAAAGTCTGTAATTCCTCTTACCAGGGCATGTTCAATTCGTTTTTCCAGGGGTTTATGTCGCCATAAAACATCATCTTTCTTTTTGGCTTTTCCCTGACCCACATATTCTTCGGCAAGATCAACCAATCGTTCGGTAGCATCTTCTCTTCTGTTGAACAATACATCCTCAACGTGCTCTAATAATTTAGGTTCGATCTCCTCGTAAACTTCGATCAAATTAGGGTTTACAATCCCCAATCGCATTCCGTTTTGTGAAGCGTGATACAAGAAGGAAGCATGCATTGCCTCGCGCACTGTATTATTTCCTCTGAAAGAAAAAGACACATTACTTACCCCACCACAAATATTAGCTCCTGGAAGGTTCTCCCGAATCCATTTCGTTGCCTTGAAAAAGTCTAAAGCATAATTATTATGTTCCGGGATCCCTGTAGCGACCGGAAAAATATTCGCATCGAAAATAATATCCTCAGCAGGAAAATTTAAATCCCTAACTAATATGGAATATGCTCGTTGACAGATCTGAATTCTGCGCTCATAGGTGTCCGCCTGTCCGTCTTCATCAAAAGCCATAACGATGGTTGCAGCACCATAGCGTTTAATCTTTTTTGCCTTTTCCTTAAAAGCGGCTTCACCGTCTTTCAAACTAATGGAGTTTACGACCCCTTTACCTTGAAGGCATTGCAATCCGGCCTCGATTACTTCCCATTTAGAGCTGTCAACCATAATTGGTATTCGACAGATATCAGGTTCGGAAGCGATCAAATTCAGGAAGTCGACCATACACTCTTTGGCGTCCAACAGGGCATCATCCATGTTTACGTCCAAAATCTGTGCACCACCCTCTACCTGATCGCGAGCAATCGCTAAAGCCTCCTCAAACTGTTCTTCTTTGATGAGTCTGAGAAACTTTTTAGAACCGGCAACATTGGTACGTTCACCCACATTTACAAAATTGAGGGCGTCGTTTACCACCAGGGGTTCTAATCCGCTTAATGTTAAATGCTTTATGCTCATACTACTTGTGATGCACTTTTACTTCGGGGTTTGTATTTTTTTGCCAATTCCGCTATTGCCTGAATATGATCGGGTGTTGTTCCACAACAACCTCCTACAATATTCAATAAACCATCATCTAAAAATGGTTTCAGGTATTCACACATCAAATCAGGACTTTCATCGTATTCACCAAAAGCATTGGGTAAGCCAGCATTCGGATAAACACTGATCGCCGAGCTACTGATCGCCGAAAGACTTCGAATATGTGGTAAAAGCTGTTGTGCACCTAAAGCGCAATTCAGCCCAATACTCAAAACAGGCAAGTGTGAAAGCGATATGTAAAACGCCTCCACCGTTTGCCCCGAAAGAGTCCGCCCACTGGCATCGGTGATCGTGCCGGAGATCATTATGGGTAAAGTCCGATCCAGATCTTCAAAAACCGTTTCGATGGCAAAAAGTGCCGCCTTGCCATTTAGGGTATCAAAAATGGTTTCCACCAAAAGGATGTCTACACCACCTTCAATTAATGCCCGTGTCTGCTCTGAATAGGCTTCTACCAGATCATTAAAAGTTGTCGCTCTGTATCCGGGTCGATTTACATCGGGAGACATGGAGGCTGTACGGTTTGTAGGGCCAATAGCTCCGGCAACAAATCGTGGTTTATCAGCATTTGCCTTTGTGTATTCTACAGCCACCTCTTTGGCTATTTTAGC
Source organism: Flavobacteriales bacterium (assembly GCA_024959975.1). GTDB lineage: Bacteria > Bacteroidota > Bacteroidia > Flavobacteriales > UBA7430 > JANXFM01. The sequence continues at coordinate 338 of JANXFM010000030.1, read as the reverse complement.
CGAATGGTAGTTGATGTCGTAAACCGCTGATTCCAGATTGTAATCTGCCTGAGCAATACTTGTACCGCTAAAGGTGTTGGTCTCAATAATGTCGGCTCCTGCCTCTAAATATTGAGCATGAATCTCCCTGATGATCTCCGGTCGGGTTAATGACAAGAGATCATTATTTCCTTTTAAAGGACTTTGGTGGTTGTCAAACCATCCCGATCTGTAATCTTCTTCTTGAAGATCATAGTCCTGGATCATGGTTCCCATACCTCCATCCAAAATGAGGATTCGATTATGTACTAGTTCTTCTATCAAGCTCCTGTATTTTGTTGATTAGAGATTGCTATTTT
>JANXFM010000072.1 GCA_024959975.1 Flavobacteriales bacterium | reverse complement strand
GTCCGGCTTTCACCAATAAACGTTCGGAAATCTTCCATTCGTCTTGTAAAAATAAAGCTGCCTCATAAGCAAATTTATCTCTCATATTAAATGTAGTAATGGCAGAGCTATCACTTGCAGGCGCTATTAAACCGGGCTCAAAATGATATTTATTTACTGATACCCCCCCCTTAAACTGATGTTCATTGCTATGGTAATAGGAAACATCGTACTTGAATTGATGATTGCGAATTTTCGATTCCCAATCAAATTCAAAGCCTTCAGGAAGTATGGAGATTAAATAGTCGTAATCGTTAAAATTGTAAGATAAATTGGACACCATTCGATCTGAAAACAGATGCAGCCATCGTAAATTCAAGGTTTCATTTCCCCAGGAAGAAGCGAACAAACTTCCAAATTTAAATGCATCTCTACCCATGTAAGAGGAAAGGAACAATCGGTCTTTTTCTCCCAGCCACGAATTTAGTTTCATATTCAGATCGTAGAAATACAACTTATTGTCTCGTAGTACCGAATCACTTGAAAGTTTGAGAAACAAATCGCCATAAGACCTTCTACCGGCGACCATAAAAGAACTCCTATCCCATAAGGGACCTTCTACCATAAATCGACTTGAAATAAGTCCTATTCCTCCGGAAGCTTCGGTAAAATTTGAATTTCCTTCTTTTTGTCTGACATCCAAAACAGATGAAACTCTGGAACCGTACTCAGCAGGAATACCGCCTTTGTACAATTTCATATCTTTAATGGCATCTGCATTAAAAACGGAAAAGAAACCAAACAAATGCGAAGCGTTGTAAAGGGTCATTTCATCCAGTAAAACCAGATTTTCATCTGCAGCACCTCCACGAACATTGAAGCCATTGGCTCCCTCTCCAACACTGGTTACACCCGGAAGGAGTTGGATGCTTTTAATAATATCAACTTCACCGAAAACAGCCGCCAATTCTTTAACAGCCTTTGTTTCAAGCTTGTTAACACTCATTTCAATAGATCGTACCTTTTGAAGTGCTTCATCCTCTAAAACAATTTCTGAAAGTTGTTCTGCGTAAGCACTTAAATTCACATCTACTCGCTGACTTTTATCCAAAGTAACCTGAATAACCTTATCCCCATAACCAATAAAGGAATATCTGATATTGTAGTTCCCCTGTGGAAGGCTTATCGAATAAAACCCGTAAGCATTGGTTGTGGCTCCAATATTTAAATCTTCACAAACTACGTTTGCACCGATCAATTCTTCTGAACTTACTGCTTCTCTGATAAATCCACTAAGCGTGTAATCTTCCTGTGCAAATAATACAGAAGCCGTTAAAAAAAATAAAAAAAGAAATTGTTTCATTCGTAAAAATTAAAAGAATCCACCATCCATATCACCACCATTCGTATCACGTAAACCTCGTTTACGATGCTGACGATCATTATTTTGATCTCCGAAATTACAACTTAAACTCATAGTTACATACCTGCTTTGTCTTTTGTATTCAAAAGATTGATCAAACATCGGTCCACGGGTATCAATTCCGAAACCTCGTGTGTTAAAAATATCACTGACCTTAAGGGTAAACTTTCCATTATCATAAAATACAGAACGACTGTAAGCCAGATCGGTACTGAACATGGTTTTCATTTTTCCCTGACCTACCTCTCCTCCCGGACGTACCCATCCCGACAATTGGACCTTATGTCCGTTCTTCTTCCACCCTGCATTAAAACCGGATCTCATTCCTATGGTAGATTCATCGTATTCTGTAGTCAAATTTGAAGCATCCATTTTGGAATGATAGATATTTGAACTCAGCATAAAATTAAAGGTCTTACTAACTTTTTTTGACCACATAAATTCAAAACCTATGTCTAAAGAACCATTTAAATTTTGGTAAGTTAGCGTAGATACGTTGTTAGAATCAACGCTTATGTAGCGACGCTGCATATCATTAATGTCTTTTGCATAAACGGAAGCACTAAAGGTTGTTCCCTCACCAAATTTCTGATAGCCCATCTCTACAGCATTTACAAACTCGGGTTTTAAGAATGGATTTCCCATTCTTAAATTGTAAGGATCGGAATATTTCGGAAAAGGATTTAAAGAATGAAATCCGGGACGGTTTACTCGCCTTGAATAACTCGCCTGAATAGATGAAGACTCATCCAATTTGTAGTTTAAATGTAAGCTTGGATAAAGCTCTAAATAATCAGCTTTGTAAGTAGAGTCGTTATTCTCCAAATAAGATTCTGTATTTGCCTGCTCACTACGTAAACCCGTTTGAAAGGACCATAAACCAAATGCTCTGGCGTAAGTTGCGTAGGCTGCATAAACGGCATCGTCGTAAATGAAATGATTTTCCAGATGTGTATTATCAACAAATGTATGATCACCTTCCGAAAATTGATCCTGATCGATCTCACGTGTCCGGGCACTTAATCCCCACTCCCATTTTCCATGATCTTCATTTCCATAAGAAAAGTCCAATTTCGATTCAAACTGCTCATCTGTTCTGTTATTTGACAGTTGCTCGTAAAGTGGATAACCACCAAATCCAGGATCTATGATGTTCAATATGGTTTCTGTGTACATATCGGACTTGTCCTTTGTATTATGAGACTGGTTCACATTAAAATTTAAATGCAATCCATTTTCCCAATCTTTCTTCCCGCTTAAATCAATATCCCACTGCCCTTGAACAGATTCTGATTCTGCCAACCTATCGTATTCATTTACACCATCTATGGTGGTTTCGTTGTAATGAACGGTATCCATATTTAATCGCTCCGAAGGGCTGTATTTACCTTGTAAACTAACAGAAGTATGTTCGTTTGGCGTGTAATCCACCCCTCCTTTAAAGGTGTGTGATTTACGATTATTTACCCCCCATTTATCCTGATACAAATGGAAGGTATCTTCCGAAAAATAAGTGTGTTTTTCTCTTTCCAATTCAAAAGAACCGTTTCTGTCCATAAAGCTGTAAGAACCGGAAATGTTTAACTTTTCAGTACGCCGATTTAATAAAGCAGTAAAGTTGTTTTTGTAGGGATGACCAATAGTTAAAGCTACATTACCATTAAAACCGGCTTTCCTGTTTTTCTTTAAAACGATATTAATAATACCGGCCATGCCCTCAGGACTGAATTTTGCCGAAGGATTCGTAATCAACTCCACAGACTCTATCATGGATGAGGGCGTGGTTTCTAACAAGTCCGAAGAGCTTAACAGGGAAGGTTTCCCGTCTACATACAAACGTACCTGGTCAGACCCTCGTAAGCTTATGTTTCCATCCATGTCTACCTGTACAGAGGGTAGTTTCTCCATCAACTCTGTTGCTGTCCCTCCCGTACTCGTAAGATCCTGACCTACAGTAAACACTTTTCTGTCAATACCCTGAACAACGAAGGCTTTTTCTTCAACCAATTCAATTTCCTGAAGCTCATCTACAGATCTACTTAAATAGAATACTCCCAAGTCTAATTTGACTTGTTTCGAACAGTCGGATCTATCTCTTCGATTCGGTATTACCCTTATTTTATCAATAATTTTTGGAGCATAACCCATGTATTCTATCAACAGATGATAAACTCCTGCAGGTACCTTTTTAATGGTGAAAATACCTTCTTCATTACAGATACCACCCGTTATTAGTTGATCATCTTTTAAACGGATAAAACTTAATGCAGC
>JANXFM010000003.1 GCA_024959975.1 Flavobacteriales bacterium | reverse complement strand
AAGAAATCTATGGTCTTTATGATGTCGTTGTGAAAATAGCGATCATCTTCTACAAAGCTTACTTCCTGTCTGTAAGAATCTAACATCATTTGTAAGAAAGGAGAGGTTTTCTCTTCTCTAAACTCAATAGCCTGAGCAGCGTTCATCAATTCAATAGCTAAGACACGCTCTAAATTTTCGACCACCCTGTAAAGTTTTGTTGCAGCGTTAGCACCCATACTCACATGATCTTCCTGTCCGTTTGAGGAAACAATAGAATCTGTAGAAGCCGGAGTACATAATTGCCTGGATTGAGAAACAATACTTGCTGCAGTGTACTGGGGAATCATAAACCCTGAATTTAAACCCGATTCAGATACTAAATAAGTGGGCAATCCCCTGAGACCGGATACAAGTTGGTAAATACGTCTTTCGGAAATGTTTCCCAATTCATGTAGTGCTATTGCCAGATAATCCATTGGGATGGCAATAGGTTGTCCGTGAAAATTCCCTCCGGAGATTACCTTATCAGCATCAACAAATACATTTGGATTATCTGTTACCGAATTAATTTCGGTAGTCATCACATCAGAAACATGTTTAACAGCCTGCTTAGATGCCCCATGCACTTGCGGCATACAACGGAAAGAATAGGGATCTTGAATATGCTCCTTCTCTCTTTCGATCAATTCGGAACCTGCTAGAAATTCGCGAATACGCGCTGCAGTTTTAATTTGTCCGTTATGAGGACGAGCAAAATGTATCAATTCATCAAATGGTTCAATATGACCATCAAAAGCTTCTAAAGAAATGGTGCCGATTAAATCTGCCAAGTAAGATAGCTTATGGGCTTTCATTACAGCCCACGATCCATAAGCAGTCATGAACTGTGTACCATTCAACAATGCCAAACCTTCTTTTGCTCTTAAGGTTAAAGGCTCCCATCCCATGGCTTCTAGAACTACAGAAGATGGTTGTACGCTACCCTTGTAGAACACCTCGCCCATTCCAATTAATGGAAGTGATAAATGTGCCAGAGGAACCAGGTCTCCTGAAGCTCCTAAAGATCCTTGTTGATAAATAACCGGCAGGATATCATTATTGTAAAGATCAACTAAGCGTTGAACTGTAATTAGCTGAACACCTGATTTGCCATAAGAAAGTGATTGTACTTTCAAAAGCAACATCAATTTCACAATATTATGAGGAACTTCATCTCCTGTACCACAAGCGTGAGACAAGACTAAATTAGCTTGCAACTTACTGAGATCTTCATTCGAAATGCGTCGATCGCAAAGAGAACCAAAACCTGTGTTTACACCGTAAACAGGCTTATCTGTTCGGGCTATCTTTTCTTCTAAATAAGCGCTACACTTCTCAATAGCTTTTATCGAATCTTCAGAAAGCTCAATCTTTTTTTCTTCTAAAACAATCGCATGTAAATCATCAAAGCTCAACTGAGCTCTGCTTATTTTATGTATTTGTATCTCCTCCATTTTTAGGATTTAACAATTTTATCATATCAACAACATTAATATTAGATTGTGACCCGTCATCCATATTTTTTACGGTTAACAAGCCACTATTCATCTCATCTTCTCCAACCAACACCACATAAGGAATGCCCTTTTTATTGGCATAATTCATTTGCTTTTTCATCTTGGCAGGATCAGGATACAATTCAGAATTGATCCCTGCCTTACGCAAGTCTCTTAAAACTTTTAGGCAATAGTCTGCTTCCTTCTCACCAAAGTTCACAAACAACACTTGCGTAAAATCGGCTTCCAGACTTGGGAATAGACCCAACTCTTCCAGGACCAGGTAAATTCTGTCTAAACCAAAAGAAATACCTATTCCGGGCATGTCTTTCAAACCGAAAATTCCGGTAAGATCATCATAGCGACCACCGCCACCGATACTTCCCATCTGAACTCCTTTGGCTTGCACTTCAAAAATAGAACCTGTGTAATAGTTCAAACCTCTTGCTAAGGTTAAATCGAAATCGAGCTCGGCACTTTCAAGGCCTAAAACTGCGATTTTATCAATAACCGTTTGAATTTCCTGAACACCTTCCAGACCAATAGCAGAAGTAGCTAAAACCTCACGCATAGTCACCAACTTCTGACTGGCATCACCTTTCATGTTTAAAATAGGATCGAGCTTTTCGATCGCCGCATCCGAAACGCCTTTTGTCTGCATTTCCTCTTTAACTTTCTCCAGACCTATCTTATCCAGTTTATCAATGGCAACGGTTATGTCGATCAGTTTGTCTTCTTCACCAATAACTTCTGCAATACCGGAAAGTATTTTTCGATTGTTTAATTTGATGATGGCAGAAAGTCTGAGATCCGTAAATACCTTATCGTAAAGTTGGATCAACTCTACTTCATACAAAAGCGAACGCGACCCAACCACATCGGCATCACATTGATAAAACTCACGGAAACGTCCTTTTTGAGGTCTATCGGCACGCCATACAGGCTGAATCTGATAGCGTTTAAAAGGTAATGTAATATCATTTTGATTTTGCACTACATAGCGCGCAAATGGAACGGTTAGATCATAACGCAAAGCTTTCTCAGAGATCTTTGACGTCATTTTTTTAGCCTCAAAATCTGAATTCGCATCTACTTTTTTCAAGAAATCACCCGAATTTAAGATCTTAAATATCAGACGATCGCCTTCTTCACCATATTTCCCCATTAAAGTGGAAAGGTTCTCCATAGAGGGAGTTTCGATAGGTAAATAGCCGAAGGTTTGGAAAGCTTTTTTAATTACTTCCATGATGTAATTTCTCTTGAGCATGACTGCCGGAGAAAAATCACGTGTTCCTTTTGGTATGGATGGTTTTTGCGCCATTTCTTATTCTTTGCGAATTTAATCTTCTAATGGATCTAAATCTAATAAAAAGAATTAAATCCTTTTTAGATCCCTGCTTTTAATATGCCCTTACAGATCTTCTTAATCATGGATGGCCCCTCATAAATGAATCCGGAGTACACTTGTACCAGACTGGCTCCTGCTTTCAATTTCTCTATGGCATCATCGGCTGTGTAAATACCTCCTACTCCAACAATTGGGAAAGCGCCTTTTGACTTTTGATGCAGGTAGGCAATGACTTCCGTAGAACGAGCTCTAACGGGCTTCCCACTTAATCCTCCGGCACCAATGGCATCAACTTTTAATCTTTCAGTCTTTAACATCGAGCGATCAATGGTTGTATTTGTAGCAATGATTCCTTCAATTTTCACATCTGCTACAATATCGATAATATCATCCAGTTGCTCATTTGTCAGATCCGGGGCAATTTTCAACAATATGGGTTTATGATCCGGCATGACAGCCATCTCATTCTTTAACATTTTTAATAGTTCTGTTAATGGCTCTTTATCCTGAAGAGCTCGTAAATTTGGCGTGTTCGGAGAGCTTACATTCACCACAAAGTAATCCACATATTCATACAAGGCGTGGAATGCTTTGTAGTAATCGTCCTTAGCCTGTTCGTTTGGCGTGACTTTATTCTTACCGATATTCCCTCCGATCAGCACTTTGGTTTTACGTTTTTTCAAACGTTCAACGGCTGCTTCAACCCCTTCGTTATTAAAGCCCATTCGGTTTATCAGAGCAGAATCTTCGGGCAAACGAAAAAGACGTGGTTTCGGATTACCGGTCTGTCCTACGGGAGTGAGCGTACCAATTTCAATAAAACCAAAACCAAAATTGGCCAGTTCATTGTAGAGTTTAGCCTCTTTGTCAAAACCTGCAGCTAAACCTACAGGGTTTTCAAATTCTAATCCAAAAACAGTTCGTTTTAATCTCTTGTCATTTACCTTGTAAAGAACTCGGGTAATCGCAGCAATCCCCGGAATGCAATTCATAAGTTTAATTGACCTGAATACGAAATGGTGTATTCTTTCCGGATCGAAACAGAAAAGTAAAGGGCGGATAATCGTTTTGTACATGTTGTTTTTATTCTCAGACAAAAGTAAGGAGAAAGTTAAAGATTAAAAATTTAAAGTTGAAAGTTAAATTTAGAGACGTTTTCCTTCCTTAACCTTGGGTTTAAACCCAAGGTTAAGGAA
>JANXFM010000052.1 GCA_024959975.1 Flavobacteriales bacterium | reverse complement strand
GAATATTTATTTCAAATATACATATTATTAGATAATACATTAATTTAATATTTTATTTAATTCCTGTAAAATTTACCAAGACGTATCTTAGATTGCCTGGCACTTATCACGTTTAATATTATATTTGCGTAATAAAATTTCATACATGATCTCATTTAATAATACAGAAGTAGCCTTTCGATCGAAATCAAAACTACAACTTCGTAAAGCTTATTATCTATTTAAGTTAATGGGCAACCCTCTACTTTCTACAATAGGTGGAAATCTTGCCAAAGTGGCGATCAAAATGCATTTACCTGTCAAAGGATTAATAAAAAGGACCATTTTTCAACTATTTTGTGGTGGAGAAAGTATGGAGAAATGCATCCCCAGAATTGACGAACTTGCTAAGCACAATATCAAAACTATTCTGGATTATTCTGTTGAAGGAAAAGCTTCGGAAAAAGACTTCAACAGAACCATGAAGCAAATCCTTGCCTCAATAAATTTTGCCAACAAAAACAAGAATATTCCCTTTGCTGTTTTTAAAGTTACAGGTATAGCTCGAATTGGGTTACTTGAAAAAGTAAACGATGAAAAAGCACTTAACGAAGAGGAGCAAAAAGAATACGACAGAGTAGTTCATCGTATCAACAAAATATGTAAAAAAGCACATCAACACGCCATCCCTATAATGATTGATGCTGAAGAAAGCTGGATTCAAAATACGATTGATTCGATTATTGAAAACATGATGAGGACTTACAATAAAGAACGAGCAATTGTATACAATACGCTTCAAATGTACCGCCACGACCGTTTAGATTATTTAAAAAAAATGCACAAAGATTCTCAAATAAACGGCTATTTCTTAGGGTTCAAATTTGTAAGGGGTGCTTATATGGAAAAGGAAAATGCACGTGCACAAAAAATGGGCTATGCAACCCCTATTCAACCCAACAAAGAAGCAAGCGATAAAGATTACGATCTGGCAATGGAGTATGCTTGTGAAAACATTCATGGCATCTCTATTTGTGCAGGGACTCACAATGAAGAAAGCTTAGAATACTTAGTGAAGTTGATGAAATCCTATAAGATTGAAAAAAACAACACTAAAGTTTACTTCGCTCAACTACTAGGCATGAGTGATCATATAAGCTATAACTTGGCAAATGATGGTTATAACACAGTAAAATACGTGCCTTACGGCCCTATAAAGGATGTGCTCCCATACTTAATTCGTCGGGCCGAAGAAAATACATCTATAGCAGGGCAAACCGGAAGGGAACTGAACCTTATTATTCAGGAAATAAAAAGAAGAAAACATTAATTCCTAAGGACTTATCTCTTAATTAAAATTTCTTCTTTTAACAAAGTCTTTACATACACTCACAATCGGGCACACCTACACTAAGCAGTGTTGATATACTATCACAGTCATCCACATTAAATTTAGAAAACTTTTCATTCGCTACTTCGATAAAATAAGTTCTGCATTGACCATCAACATCACTAGCCGAAAAATCAACATCCAGATCGGTATCCTTAAAAATCTTTTGGAAAGAACTCTCTGTTAGACCTATACAATTTAACTGACAAAGTGCCTGATCAGAAATGCGAAACTCCTGGCTGCGCAAATGTTTTACCGTACGGGCATTAGGTAAATATGAAAAATCTAAATCTCTATCACCGAAAAAAAACATAGAAACAATTATTCCAAGGCCAACACCTATCAGATATAAAAAAAATCGTCTTAACACAACTAAAAATTTAGAGCCCCAAAAGTAGTCTTATTTCTTTGTACGGCAAATCAAACCATACACCTATCCCTTTATTTGTTATAATTCCATTGTAAACATAAACACCTCCACGGATATTTGGCGAACGTAACAACATTCCTTGGACTCCGCCACCATCACCTACTTTTAAAAGTATAGGTGCCAAAATGTTACTCAAAGAAAAAGATGCCGTTTTTGCTACTCTGGAAGCAATATTCGGGACACAATAATGAATTATTCCATGCTTGGTAAACGTTGGCGTTTCATGTGTAGTAACTTCAGAAGTTTCAAAACAACCCCCTTGATCTATACTTACATCAACAATTACTGATTTAGACTTCATTTTTTGAACCATCTCATCAGAAATTACACAAGGGGTTCTTCCTCCCTGCGCCCTCAATGCTCCTATGGCAACATCTGCTCTTTTTAAAGCTTTCTCCAAAACTTTAGGCTGCATTATTGAAGTTGCTATTGGAAAGTTTAACTTATTTTGTATTCTCCGTAAGCGTGCAACAGAATTGTCAAAAACACTAACTAAAGCTCCTAAAGCCATGGCAGAACGAGCAGCATATTCAGCAACTGTACCCGCACCAATAATAACAACCCGTGTTGGTCTTACTCCGGGGATACCCCCCATAAGCATACCTCTTCCTCCGGCAGAAGTACTCAGCAATTCAGCAGCAATAAGTATAGATGAAGTCCCTGCAATTTCACTCATTGATCGAACAATAGAAAATCCCTTTGTCTCATCTTTAATATAATCAAAAGCAACAGCTGTCACTTTCTTTTCCATTAATTTTTTAAAATAAGCAGCCGTTTGAGTCTTTAACTGAAGCGCTGATATTAAACATTGATTGTGTTTAAAATTATCAAGCTCTTCAATTGTAGGTGGTTCTACTTTAAGTATGATATCAGCTTCATAAATCTCCTTTACATTGCTACATATCTTAGCTCCCGCTTCACTATACTCCTGATCTGTAAAAGAACTAGACATTCCCGCATTGGCTTCTATATAAACTTTATGACCATTACTTACCAACAGACCAACAGCTTCAGGCACTAGTGGAACTCTATTTTCTTGAAAAGCACGCTCGTTTGGGATACCGATGAAAAGAGATTGGCTCTTGGTTGAAAGTTCCAAAACTTCGGGTTGTGGCATTAAGAACTCCTCATGCAAAAAACTTAAAATATCAGGCTTACTCATCTTTAGGACTTAATTTCTTCTATTGTAAATATACGCTTATTTGCTACGGACTCAATATGAACCTTCAACAGCTTTTCAGGTAATAAGTTAGCAATTTTTTCCGGCCACTCAATAAAACAATAATGATTCGAATAAAAATAATTTTCATAACCCAGATCAAAAGCTTCTTTTTCATTATTTAACCTATAAAAATCGAAGTGATAAATAAGCTGATTATTATCAATTTCGTACTCATTAACAATTGCGTAAGTGGGACTACAAACCTCGGTAGGGTCAACACCTAATTGTTCACACAAACTTTTGATGAATGTTGTTTTACCAGCACTCATATCCCCATAAAAGGCTATAATTTTATTTGAATATTGCGCAGTAATTTTAGCTGCTAAAGCAGGTAATTCCTCAATAGAATTGATTGTAACTCTCATTTATTTCGCGGACAATCGAACAATAGGACAAATCATTTCTTCAAGTGAAACACCTCCATGCTGATAGGTATCTCTGAAATACTTTACGAAATGATTGTAATTATTCGGATAAGTTAAAAACACATTTCCTCTTGCAAAGATAAAACTTGAAGACAAATTAGCAGCTGGCAAAAAATATTGCTCCGGATTTTCCATAACCATCACATCCTTGGATTGATATTGCAACCTTTTCCCGGTCTTGTATCTCAGGTTTGATGAAGTTTCTCTATCCCCTACCACTTTAGAGGGCACACCAACATTTATGGTTCCATGATCAGTCGTAATGAAAAGATCGACATCGCTATCAGCAATTTTCTTAAGCATTTCCAATAAAGATGAATTTTCAAACCAAGTTCTTGTCAATGCTCTATAAGATTTATCATTTCCTGCCAACTCTCTAATCATATCCATTTCTGTTTTCGCATGCGAAAGCATGTCTACAAAATTGTATACAATTACATTTAAATCATTTTGAAGTAAATTATTGAATTGCTCAACCAATTTAACGCCATATTGTTGCTTTACAACTTTATGGTATGCCACCTTTTTAGCACCAAGTCCTAATCGCTGCATTTGATCTTCCAAAAACTCTTGTTCGTGGAGATTCTTACCTCCTTCTTCGTGATCATTTTTCCACAAGTGCGGAAATCGCTTCGAAAGCTCTAAAGGTGTTAATCCTGAAAAAATAGAATTTCTGGAGTACTGCGTAGCGGTTGGTAAAATACTGCAAAATGTTGTTTCTTCTTCTATTTTAAACCACTCCTCTACAATAGGTTGTAGTATTTTCCACTGATCATACCTCAAATTATCAATAAGAATAAAAAAACTTGGTTTTAAATTCGATAAATACGGAAATACTTTCTCTTTCATTAAAGTATGTGATAGAACAGGCTTTTCTTCACCATCTTTCAGCCATAATTCATAATTATTTTTCACATGTTTAAAAAACTGTGAATTGGCCTCATTCTTTTGCATTTCAAGAATTTCAACCATCCCGGAAGCATCAATTTTATCTAATTCTACTTCCCAATGAACCAATTTCTGATAAATATCTACCCAATCCTTCAAACTCCGAACATCCATCAAAGCCATACTTATTTCCCGAAACTCCTTCTGGTAATTTGAAGTTACCTTTTCATTCACCAATCTTTTGGAATCTAAATTCTTTTTTAAAGAAAGTAATATTTGATGTGGATTTACAGGTTTAATAAGATAATCGGATATTTTCGACCCCAAGGCCTCCTCCATAATATACTCTTCCTCACTTTTCGTTATCATCACAACAGGGATCTTGTGATTTTCAAAAATGCGAGATAAAGTCTCAAGACCTGAAATTCCGGGCATATTTTCATCTAAAAACACAATGTCATACACCTCATTATCAATCATTTCCAAAGCATCCTCACCATTATTCGCTGTTGCAAGCTCATAACCTTTACGCTGCAAAAACATAATATGAGGCTTTAATAATTCTATTTCATCATCCACCCAAAGTATCTTAACTTTTTCCATAGATATTTGTTACTTTAGTTTTTTCGACTAATCCGACTAAATTTAAAACAATTGAAGGTCAAAACTGCCAATAAAAGAAAAATTCTTAACGACCCAATATATGGATTTACAAACATTCCTAACGAATTGTTTTTTGACCTGATTGAACACCCATATTTCCAAAGATTACGGCGTATAACTCAACTAGGTCTCACCTACTTAGTATACCCGGGAGCTTATCACACCCGTTTTCATCATGCTCTTGGCGCCATGCATCTTATGCAAATAGCTATTAAAACCCTACGAGACAAAGGGCATGAAATCACTAAAAATGAAGAACAAGCTGTCTTAATTGCCATTCTTCTTCACGATGTGGGGCATGGTCCATTTTCACATGCATTAGAACATAGCATCGTCCATGGTATCAACCATGAACATATCTCTATGATGATTATGGATAAGCTAAACGATGAATTTGACGGGAAATTGTCATTGGCCATTCAAATATTCCAAAATAAGTACCCAAAAACATTTTTACACCAACTTATATCAAGTCAGTTGGATGTAGACAGACTCGACTATCTAAAAAGAGATAGTTTTTATTCCGGTGTGTCGGAAGGTATTATCAATTCTGACCGAATAATAAGCATGCTGAATGTGAGTAACGGAGAATTAGTGGTAGATGCCAAAGCCATTTATTCTATAGAAAAATTTATTATTGCACGCAGGCTAATGTACTGGCAGGTATATCTCCATAAAACCGTATTGTCTGCAGAATTCACCCTGGTTGAAGTTTTAAAAAGAGCTAAAACTTTAGCAAACGAAGGGGTTAATTTATTCTGCACTTCAGCATTAAGAGAATTCTTAGAAAACAATCATACACTCAAAGATTTTAATAAAAACCCGGAACTTTTAGCCTTATTTTGTCAGTTAGACGACTTCGACATTATGACTTCCATTAAAGAATGGACAAAACACTCTGACAAAATTTTATCTACACTAAGTCAAAAGGTCATTCAAAGAAAACTACTAAAAATTGAACTTCAGGATACCAAATTCGACCCATCCTACGTTGAAAAAATTAAGGCCAAGGCAATCAAATTATACAACATTAAACCTGAAAACTGTCAACATTTAGTCTTTACAAACACAATAGATAACAAAGCCTACAACCCAAAAAAGGATAAGATTAATTTACTATATAAAAATGGTGACATTATTGACATTGCAGAAGCTGCAGACCAATTAAATATATCTGTTTTAGCACAAACTGTCACAAAACACTTTCTGTGTTATCCAAAAAACTGTGTAGTCTAGAAAATTTGTATTTTAGCAACTTATGAAATTTACAGCAAATCAAATAGCAGAAATGCTAAATGGCGTGATTGATGGCGACCCGAATGTTATACTTAATCAACTTACTAAAATAGAAGAAGGATGTACACATTCCCTATCTTTTCTATCAAATCCAAAGTACAATGAATACTTATATAAAACGAAATCCTCTGTGGTCATTGTAAATAAAAGTTTTGTTCCGGAGAAAAAAGTTAACACAACACTAATCAAAGTTGAAGATGCTTATGCTGCTTTTGCTCAACTCCTTCGCATCGTAGATGATATGCAAAAGAAAAAAGCAGGGATTGAACAACCATGTTCCATCGACGAAACTGCGGCAATTGGTGAAAATGCCTACATAGGTGCTTTCGCTTATATTGGCAAAAATGTTCGAATAGGAAACAACGTAAAAATTTATCCGCAATGTTATATCGGAGACCATGTGAAAATTGATGATAATTGTACGCTTTATTCTGGAGTAAAAGTATATCACAATTGCGAGGTCGAAAAAAATAGTACGATACATGCAGGAGTAATTATAGGGGCCGATGGATTTGGATTTGCTCCTAACACCGGAAACTCATATGACAAAATCCCTCAAATTGGAAATGTACACATTAAAGAGGGTGTGGAAATTGGGGCAAACACTTGTATTGACAGAGCCACTATGGGCTCCACAACAATTCAAAAAGGCGTAAAACTTGACAACATGATCCAAATAGCACACAATGTGGAAATTGGGGAAAATACTGTTATTGCTTCACATACTGCAATCGCAGGATCAAGTAAAATCGGTGAAAATTGCATGATTGGTGGACAAGTTGCCATAGCAGGACATCTAACGATAGCAAACAACGTTAAAATTGCCGGCAAAACAGGTATAGCAAAAGACGTAAAAGAGGATGGTGAAATTTTACAAGGACCACTTGCTTTTAATTTAAAAGACTTCCAACGTTCATACATTTACTTTCGCCAATTACCAAAATGGGCCAAAAGAATTGATGAATTAGAAAAACAGCTTACCAAAAAATAAATGGAACAACAACATAGTATAAAGAATGAAATAAGCATCAGTGGTATAGGTTTACATACTGGGAATGAGGCAACTCTAACCTTTAGACCGGCCCCTATAGATCATGGAATCTGTTTTAAACGAATAGACCTTGAAGGGCAACCTATTATTGAGGCAGATGCAAGATACGTTACCGAAACTGACAGAGGGACTACCCTCAACAAAAAAGGAATTAAACTCCAAACCATAGAACATGTTCTGGCTGCATGTGCAGGTTTAAAAATAGACAACCTGTTAATTGAACTCAATGGAGAAGAACCACCTATTTTAGATGGTAGCTCGATAGAATTTGTTAAATGCTTAAAAAAGGCAATCCCTCAGGCACAAAATGCCATTCGAAAGTACTTTGTAATTACAGAAGAAATAAATTACGAAGACCCAGAAACAGGGAGTAGAATTCAAGCTTTACCGGCTGATGAATATAGTGTTACTGTCACAATTGATTACCATTCCAAAGTTTTAGGAAATCAAAAAGCCGAGCTTAAAACCATCGATCAGTTCGAGACCGAATTTGCAGATGCACGAACTTTTTGCTTTTTACATGAACTCGAATTACTTTTACAACATGGTCTCATAAAAGGTGGCGATCTAAGTAATGCGATCGTTTATGTAGAAAAAGTTGTGGAGGAAAAAGAACTCGAAAGACTTGCTACGCTATTCAACAAAGAAACTATAGGTGTTTGTAAAGACGGCTACCTAAACAACTTAGCCCTTCACTACCCAAACGAAGCGGCAAGACATAAACTACTCGACGTTATTGGAGACTTAATGCTCATTGGCACTCCAATAAAAGGAAAAATTATTGCTCACAAATCTGGTCATGGACCAAATACAACATTTGCAAAGATTATGAAAGAAGTAATAAAAAAACAGAAAAATCAGCCTCCACATTACGACCCAAACGTGGTGCCTGTTATGGATATCCATCAAATTATGGATACACTTCCACATCGTCCGCCATTCTTATTGGTAGACAAAATCCTTGAACTAAGTGACAGCAGGGTTATCGGTTTAAAAAATGTAACCATGAATGAGGATTTTTTCAACGGACATTTTCCGGGAGCACCGGTAATGCCCGGGGTACTTCAAGTTGAAGCTATGGCACAAGTTGGAGGTATTCTTGTTTTAAACACGGTTCCCGACCCGGAAAACTACTTAACTTACTTTATGAAAATTGATAAAGTAAAGTTTAAACACAAAGTTCTACCCGGAGATACTTTAATCTTTGAGCTAGAGTTAGTCAGCCCAATTAGAAGAGGCATATGCCATATGTATGGCCGTGCTTTTGTTGGCACTAAGATTGTCATGGAAGGAGAAATGATGGCTCAAATTGCTAAAAAAAACTAAGATGAATCAACCCCTTGCTTACATACACCCCGAAGCTAAAATTGCACAAAACGTAGTCATCGAACCTTTTGCCACCATCAACAAAAATGTTGAAATTGGAGAAGGCACTTGGATTGGCTCAAGCGTAACCATTATGGAAGGTGCTCGCATAGGTAAAAATTGTAGGATTTTTCCGGGTGCTGTAATTTCGGCTATACCTCAGGATCTAAAATTTGGTGGTGAAGACAGCCTGGTAATTATCGGCGACAATACAACCATAAGAGAATGTGTTACCATCAATAGAGGAACAAATGCCTCAGGAAAAACTATTGTTGGTAATAACTGCCTATTAATGGCGTATTCTCATGTGGCACACGACTGCCTCATTGGAGATTACTGCATCATCGTAAACAATGTTGCTATTGGCGGACATGTAACTCTTGGTGATTATGCCATACTCGGTGGCCTTTCTGCAGTTCACCAATTTGTAACAATTGGGGCTCATGCTATGGTCTCTGGTGGAGCATTGGTACGTAAAGACATCCCACCATATGTAAAGGCAGCTAAAGAACCCGTATCATTTATAGGAATTAATTCTATAGGACTTCGTAGACGTGGTTTTACTCCTGAAAAAATTTCCGAAATTCAAAATATCTACCGTCAATTATTCCAAACAGAGAATAACATTTCTCAGGCACTGGAAGTTATAGATACTGATTTCCCTGCAAGCAAAGAAAGAGATGAAATTACAAGCTTTATTCGTTCTTCACAACGAGGTATCATGAAAGGTTATTCTTCCAAATAAGTGTCTTTAAACCTTATAAATATTGCTAAAAAGTTTAAAAAAGACTGGATATTTCGAAATGTTAATTATCAATTTGAAATCCCGGGAACTTATGTCATAAAAGGATCCAACGGCTCAGGTAAATCCACTTTACTAAAACTTATTTCCAGCTATTTAAGTGCAAGTGAAGGATCGCAAGAGCTTAACCTCAACTCTAAAGACATATCCATTGAAAACTGGTCTAAACACATTGCTTACGCAGCACCCTATTTCGAATTAATTGAGGATATGTACCTTGATGAGTTTGTTGAATTTTACATCAAATTCAAACCTTTAAGAAATGGCATCTCTAAAAACGATTTAATTAAAATCGCTTATTTGGAAGCATCAAGAGATAAACAAATAAAAAACTTTTCTTCAGGAATGAAACAAAGATTAAAATTAGCACTTGCCTGGCTGAGCGATGTGTCAATTATACTTTTAGACGAACCTGTATCTAACCTCGATAAAAAAGGAATTGAATGGTATAAAAATCTGGCGACAAAATATGCTGAAGACAAACTAGTCATCGTATGTTCAAATAACATTCCTGACGAATTCTTTTTCTGTGAACACAGCCTTAATATTGAAGACTTTATTAAGGGTTCCAACTCATAAAAAATTAATACCTTGAAGTCCTAAACCCAAGACCATGGCAAGTACATCAGATATCAAAAATGGATTGTGTATCAAACACAATCACGACTTATTTAAAATCATCGAATTTCTTCACGTAAAACCCGGGAAAGGACCGGCTTTCGTTCGAACAAAATTGAGAAGCTTAACAAGCGGAAAAGTGTTAGATAACACCTTCCCTTCAGGAGCTAAAATAGAGGCTGTAAGGGTGGAAACCAGAAAGTATCAGTATTTATACGCTGAAGATAGTGGCTTTCACTTTATGAATACAGATACATTCGAGCAGATCTTCTTAGAGAAAACCATAGTTGGCGGTTACGAATTTATGAAAGAAGGTGAAATCGTTGAAGTGGTATTTGATGCAGACGAAGAAAACCCACTTACATGTGATGTGCCATCATCCGTAATTTTAGAAGTTACTTATACCGAACCGGGTGAAAAAGGAAATACAGCTACAAATGCTACAAACCCTGCCACAGTAGAAACAGGCGCAAATGTAAACGTACCGCTGTTCATCAACGAAGGTGATAAAATTAAAATTGACACCGTAAAAGGTGCTTATCAAGAGCGGGTGAAATCTTAAATTGATATAGAATTCATAAAAAAAGAGGGCTTCATAAAGTCCTCTTTTTTTATGCTTCAATTTTTCTTTGTGAATGCTTTAAATCTAACACAACAACAATGGCCACAAATGCCCATATAGGAACAGATGCTTTATCCATATTGAGGAAATTATTTAAGACCGCATGTGTAAAATAAGTCACTAAGCCTAAAATACACGCCATCAACATCCATTGCTCTTGTTTGTCATCCAATTTATGATACAACACAATGGCCTTGGTGAAAATTGTTGCAATAAGAATTAAAAAAATAAGCAAACCCGGCCAACCCGATTCTGCTAAAGCACTTAAATATTCACTATGGGCATTACCCATATTACCTGCATTAGTACTAATTATGGTCTTCTCATAATAATTTTGATACGGTGCATAATTAAACTGATAAGTTCCTGCACCCCATCCCAAATGGGGTCGTTCTTCAAAAAGTCGAAGGGCAGACTTCCACCTGTTTATTCGCTCTAAATTCGAAGCATCAGTGCTTACATTAGACATGGATTCTATGTGCTCGGTAAAACTATCTGAAGAATCCTGACTATTCTTCTCGAGCGCCATTAAAATATCAGTTTGAAATATTAAAACAAAGCCTATAAAAAAGGTAGCTAGAGTAAGTAATAGTGAAAAACGAATCCTGAGTTTCATAACGACATACACACAGATTGCAGCGATAAGGCTTAACCATGCCGCCCTTGTATAAGATAAAACTATGGCAACGATCAACAAAATCAGAACAGAAGTAAATAACAACTTCAGATTCCCTTTAGTCATCCATTTTCGCATATAAAAAGCAAATGGTAATAAAAGCGCTAAAGCCATCCCATAAGAGGTGTGATCTTTAAAAAATGGAGACATGACCCAATGTGCTGCTTCGTGCTCAAAGCCTTTTGTTGCATGATGAATAATTGTGTATACGACGACGACAGAAAGCCCTGCCAAATAGGCTTTCACAAAACGATGCACATTTGACTTGTCCTGAAACCAGGCAAAACCCAAAACATAAAAACTACTGATAAACCACAACCTTGTGATAAATAATTTAAGCGAAACCAAAGGCATTGAACTGCTAATAGCTGTTAGTAAAAGCCAAAATAAATAAACTCCAACAAGAATAGAAACAGGGTGTTTGTACAGACCTTTAAAAAGCTCCTTATCACTAAACATCTTTACCCAGGCAATGATCATCAGTCCAAAAAGTAGGGGCTCAGTAGGCAATGCCATTTCCACTCCAATGGGATTGTAAATACCCAACTCCTTTAAACTGGTAGACAAAGGAGTTAAGAAGGCCACTAAAGTCAACAATAAATCAACTCTCAAAACGGCCATGGCTATGACAGCAATCAAAAAGGGAATAAAAAGTCCCCAATACTTTTCTTCAGCAATTAGATAGGAATTTGCAACAACAAAAAGAAGAATTACTACAGAGACAATATATAAGCTGTACTTCTTAAGCAAGGTTCGCGGATGATAGAGTCTGACGAATATATAAAAGCACTAAAGTCATTACAAATGTTGCCATACCGGACAATACAACAATAAGCCACCTTATCGGGTAAGCTTTCTTATCAGCAGGAACGGCTCTATTGATCACAAACCGATTCGTAAGCTCTGCATCAAGCTCAACACGAATATTTTCTTTTTCAAGTCTGATCGTTTCCAACTGCTCTTGCACAAGCTCTAGCTCTTCAAACAATCGATAATAAGCCCCTCCGTATTGAGCCAGGTTACTGAATTCTTTCTTTAATGCCCGCGCACCTGCGGCATTTCCTTTCGACAATGCCTGCGCATAGTACTCTGTTAACCTTTCAGCCTGTAATGAAACATCAAGTACTCCATGAGAACGCAAAACTTCTAACGAATCGTGAATAAAAAATAATCGAGTGGACAACTCTTCATCTCTACGTTCCAAAATAACCACTGCTTGCTCTGCACGTTCCTTTTTTACACGCTTCACGACCACATCAATCAAATCAACCACGCGATTAGACATATCGGCTGCAAGCTTAGGGTCTTCATCCAAAACTTCAATTTTAATTGACATTAACTCGGTACGTTTAAAACTAAAATGCTCATCAAAAGCCAAATACATCCATGTGTTAGCGTGTTCTGCCTCTGGATTTATTTCGTAATGTTCAAACAAATTGTACTCCTCAATAATGCGATTTTGCATTTCATCAGAATTTAATATCTGAAGTAGCCGCTCCGCTTCCAACTCTTCTCCAAACTCTAAAACATCCTTACGATACGGATTATGCTCAACCAGTAATGCCTGAGAAATAGAATTTGTTGTTGTTGGATAAATAACTGCCGTAGATTTAAACTTAGGAGTTATAATAATCGGTGATGAAACTATCGCTCCTAAAACAGAAGCTATTAATGTGAAAACCACTAATGGTTTTCGCCACTTGTATAAATCTAAAATGATGTTTCCGGAATTAGACAGGGATTCTTTTCTCATCTTTCTTTTCATTTAATTTCCACCAAATATACAAACTAATCAACAGCTTGCCATCTTGACAAATCAACGTCTAATAAGCACTCTAAATTTTGTATCTCATTTTTAAAATAAGCATCTAAATAAGATTTTTCCTCAAGAGTCATTTTTGGTTTTTTTAATCTTTTAACGTTTCTATCAAGCATATTATTTCTCCACTTTACAATTCGGATAAATAATTTACTGCGTTTCACTTTTTCTAACATTACACTTAAAAAAGATCGCTCTATTTTTTGCTTCGCTAAAGACGGGATTCTAATTAACGAATCAATAATATTGAAATTAACCTGTTTACTTTCATTTACTGAAGCATAGTCCGGCTTAAAATTTACATCTCTAAGATTGATATCTGTATAAAGTTGTTTTGAAAACTCATGTTGGGTTTTTAAAACTTCATCTAAAAAGTAAATATGGATTTTATCCTTGTCAAAAATGCTAAAATAACGCTCTAATTGCCCACTAAAACAAGCACTTTCCAACAAATACGGATGCTTCCTTAAAGCCTCGAGAAAGGGCAAAGACGAATCAATACTCCTATTAAAAGATTGCTCATATAAATAATGTGAATAAACAACTTGCCTGGGATCCCTAAGCATAATTAGAATATGCACATTTGGGAACGCTTCTTTGATTCTTCGAGGACTCTCAACATCAAATAGATACTGCGGAGACACTTCACCTTTTACTTTTTCTGTTTTTGGCCAAAACTTCAAATAATACTCCTGACCATATGAAGATGATACATTCTTAGTGCCATCAAAATTACAGGCATTGAAAAAGGCAATTTCCTTTCTGGATGACATACAAACTTCCGGATGTTGCTGTAACAATGATGCCATCCATGAAGACCCACTTTTCACCGCCCCTACACCAATAAAACTTATTTCGCTAATCATCTTTTATTTTTAATGAAAAGGGATTTGGGAACATAAAGAACCCATGGTGTTTGTACACAAAATAAATCCCCAAAGAATTCCAATATATCAAACATATCGCGCTGGCTAGAGCTGCTCCTTCAATTCCTATCCACCCACTTGACGCATCAAACAATGGAATTAAATAATAATTAAGACCAATATTTAATATTGCTGCCGACACTATAATTTTACTCACCAATTTTTCATACCCGGTCATATTTAAAAAATTTAACACCGAGCCGGATAAAGCATTATACAACTGTCCTATAGCCAATATGTACACACATTTTTTTGCTATTGTAAAAGAGGCCCCATATAATGACAACAACCATTCTGCCGAAAAAATCAGCAGAATAAATACAGGTATGGAAGACCAAAAATTCAACTTCACCGACTGCATAGCCAGTTTCCGCAATTTAGGCTTATCGTTAGCCGTAAAAAGTTCTGAAAATTTAGGTGCTGCAATAGAATTAATAGCAAACAAACTCAACGAAATTATAAGCCCGAATTTAAACGCAACAAAATAAACACCCACTTGATCTTCCGATAAAAACCTACCTAAAAGTATGTTATCCGTCCAGCTCAAAACTAAAAACATGGAACTGGTTAGCATCATAGGTAAAGATATTTTTATTAACCTTTTATAATTATCACGACCACTTTCGGAATCAACAAATTCTTTATGTATCAATAAAGCCGACCATAAATACATGATTAATGAAGCTCCGAGTAAAGCATAAAAGGGAAGATAGTTTGTTGGTTCAAAGAAAAAAATTCCGACTAAAAGAAAAAATGACATGAATAGCAGTAAAGACCCTACTTGCAAATAAGAAAAAGCTTTCATCTTTTTCATCCCTCTAAGGGTGTCTGCATTTACCTTTATCAAGGCATAAGGCACTATGGCACAAGACACTATTTTAATTGACCTTACGAGCAAATCATTCTCAAACCAATTTGCCACCAATTGTGCAGATTGATAAACTAAAACAGATAACACGGCACTTACAACAATAATCAATCTGATACTTTTCCTGTAAGCATCTTTTGCCTGTCCTGTTTTATTATTAAAACGTAGATCTGAAACAACTTTAACCAAAGCTTCATCCAAGCCTAATCTTGAGACTACCACAACCAGACTTAAAATCGTAAAAGACAGAGAATACACGCCCAACAATTCTTCTCCAAAGTACTGAGTAATGATGTAACTGAGTACATACCCCGAAAATAAACCTAAAACCCGAAAGAAAAAGACAACCGCACTACCCGAAAGAAGTTCCTTGAGTTGCATGTCTTTTGTAAGTTTACTCTTTAGCTTTTCGAGCATTAATATTAGGGTTTCAGAATATAACGGCAAAAATCTCATTTTAATTTGATCTCTTCAAAGGTAATTACTTTTTTATCGATTAATTACATTCAGTCTAAAAGCATATCTTCGCTTTTATGAGAATTGCGGTTAACACACGTCTCCTGTTAAAAGATAAGCTTGAAGGCATAGGATGGTACACCTTTGAAACGCTATCAAGAATAGTGAAAGCACATCCGGAACACGAGTTTTACTTTTTATTTGACAGACCTTATTCCAAGGAATTTATCTTTGAAAAAAACGTTCATGCCGTGGTCGTTAACCCTCCGACAAGACACCCGATTTTATGGTACATTTGGTTTGAACTACGCATACCAAAAGTCCTTAAGCAACTCAAAGCTGATGTATTTCTTTCTCCTGATGGGTTTTTATCCCTTGCCAGCGACATTCCTTCAATCGCTGTCATTCACGACATAAACTTTAAACATCATCCCAAAGATCTAAAATACAATCATCGTAAATTTTACAATCATTTTTTTAAAAAATATGCCCAAAAAGCCACTCGGATAGTTACCGTTTCAAATTATTCAAAAAAGGATATCTGCAACACATATCATATCGAAGAATCAAAAATAGACGTCAGCTTAAATGGTGTGAACTCAAACTTCCACCCCATAGGCTTACATAAACAAATTGCTGTTCGAAAAAAATACAGCGAAGGCAAAGACTATTTCTTATTTGTAGGAGCCCTTCACCCAAGAAAAAATATTTCAAGACTTTTACTGGCATTTGATCAATTTAAATCCTCCACCAAATCAAGCAACAAACTTCTTATTGTTGGAGCTAAAATGTGGTGGAATAAGGATCTTAAAACCAGCTTCGAAAATCTACAACACAAAAAAGACGTTATTTTCACCGGAAGAAAAAGCCCTAAGGAGCTCAACCAACTTTACGCTTCAGCACTTGCTTTTTGTTTTGTCCCTTATTTCGAAGGTTTTGGTATTCCGATCATTGAGGCGATGAAGTGTGCTTGTCCGGTGATCACTTCAAACTGCACGGCGATGCCCGAAGTAGCAGGCGATGCCGCTTTTCTGGTTAACCCGTTCGGGATAAACGAAATAACAAATGCCATGATCACACTAAATGCGAATAGTGAATTAAGATCCGAACTTTCTGCAAGGGGACAAATCCATTCTCAACACTTTAATTGGAATACTACGGCCAATGCTTTATGGAAAAGTGTAGAAAAAGTACTTGAGGAGTGTTAGCATCTTTTCTAAATAAAAACAGAATTGAGGTGGGCTGCGACGAAGCAGGCAGAGGTTGTCTTGCCGGCCCTGTTGTTGCGGCGGCTGTAATTTTACCTAAAGACTTTAAACACCCGATGCTAAACGACTCAAAACAACTAAGCGAAAAAAAGAGAATTCAACTAAGAACAGTAATCAAAGAACAGGCATTGGCTTATGCGGTTGGGATTGTAGACCATAAAGAAATTGATGAGATCAATATTTTAAATGCTTCTTTTTTGGCAATGCACCGAGCCCTGGATCAGATCCAAAAACCTTTCGACAGTATTTTAGTAGATGGAAATCGATTTAAAAAATACGGGGAAACAGAGCATCACTGCATTATCAAAGGTGATGGAAAATATTTAAACATCGCAGCTGCCTCTGTCTTAGCAAAAACTTACCGGGATGATATTATGGAAAAACTCCACGAGGAACACCCGCAATATCTATGGAAAAAAAATAAAGGCTATCCTACCCAAGCACATAGAGCAGCCATTAAAGAATTTGGGGTAAACTCAAATCACCGACGAAGCTTTAGACTACTTCCCGAACAATTAAGCCTAGACTTTTAATAATATTCCTATTTTTGAGATGCTTAAAATAAAACTATGCAAAGGGTATTTCTACTACTTATCATTATTACATTTTTTGCCTGTCAACAAGAGGCGCAAGAAAAAAGTGATTCCATACACGCCATTCCTGTCGACGCAGCATTAATTCTTGAAACCAATGATCTGTCTAAAAGTTTAAAAGAACTTTCCCGGAGTGCTCCCTGGAAACTTTTGAGTGCTGAAACTTCTTTAGGGACTAATCAAGAAACACTATTGAGCATAGACTCTAGCCTTGCTTCTTATGCTTCGCACATAACAAGTATAAATCCATTATTCATATCGATGCATTTAACAGGTGCACAATCATTCAACTGGCTCGCAATAAGTGCTACAGAAGATCAGGAACAAAAATTACAATTACTCGAAATAGGTTTAAAAAGTTTTTCCGACACGAAAGAACACCCCTACAGTAATGCCACCATCATAGAAGTTCATATTGAAACCAATCGAGTATTCTATTCCATCCACAAAGGTCTGTTATTGGTCAGTCCGGAAAAAATACTCATTGAAGATGCAATCAGGCAATTAAAAACACCTAATAACCTAAGCGCTGACAGATCTTTTCAAAGCATTTACAATTCATCCAACAAAAAAGAAGACTTCAATCTGTTTATCAACTGTAAAAATTTCGATAAAATCAGTACCGTCCTTCTTAAACAAACCTCAAACACACAAGCACAAGCAGAATGGTTTCAATGGGATGTAGATTTGCTTAAAAACGGCATCCTCCTAAGTGGTATCAGTCTAAGTCACGATTCTCTAGCTCAGGAGCTGACTTTTTTTGAAGGTAACGACGGACATGCTTTAATTGCTCCCTCAGTACTGCCAAAAAACACGGCACTCTTCACCAGCAAATCTTTCGAAAACTTCAAACAATACCAACGCAAACAGATGAATGGTCTGGTGCAAAATCATCAAAAAAATAATTACGATAAAAAACTGACCTCATTAAAACAAGAGCATAAAAATGAATTTGAATCTTGGGTCGACAGTGAGATTACCTGGTTTTTAGCAGAAAATAGCAACAAACTAAATTCGGGTTTGGTGATCCACATAGCAAATAGTGCCGATGTAGAGAATTACATAAATGCTCAGGCAGATTCCATTTTTGAATACAGACAGGAAAAAGTATTTAAATGGGAGCAGCTGAAACACTTTGCTAATTTATGTAACTCCAATAAACCCGGTAATTTTGAATATGCCTGTATTCTCAAAGAACAACTTGTGTTAACAGAGGATCCGGCCTTACTTAAAAATTTAATTAACGACTTTAAGGCAGACCGGTCTTTAGAAAATTCTCAAGAGCTCCAAAACTGTATGGAAGAGCTCAATCATAGTTCAAACTATGTGATTTATGTTCAAAACCCATCGGCAATACAGCTTGCTGATCATTACCTACAAAAAGATTTGGCGGGTTTTATGAACCAATATGCTGAAGCTTTACATCCATTCAGAGCATTTGCCATTCAATTTACTGCCGATGGTTCTAATTGTTACTCAAACGCATATTTACATTTCGACCCATCTCAGGCAGATCAAACCAGAGCCATTTGGGCCAAACAATTAGAAGCACCTGTTCTATCGGAAATTAGCCTGGTAAAAAATCATTACAACCAAAAAAAGGAGATTGTTGTTCAGGATAAAAACCTGAACCTCTACTTAATTTCTACGGATGGGGAAATTCTTTGGAAAAGAAAATTAGAAGAGGCTGTTATCGGACCTTTTAAGCAAATAGATCTGTTTAAAAACAAAAAACTACAACTCTTATTTAACACGAAGAACAAACTATTTTTAATTGATAGAAAAGGGAGAGATGTTGGAGCTTATCCAATTAAATTAAAACATAACACAGAGCTTCCTCTGGCACTTTTCGACTACGAAAAGAATCGGAATTACCGCATACTTCTTTCTTGTGGCAAACATCATTACATGTACGATAAGCATGGAAAAGTAATAAGTGGATGGAAGTTAAAACAGACAAAAAGCAATGCCATTCATCCTGCCGAACACTTTGTTGTCGCCAGAAAAGACTACATACTTTTAGCAGAAGAAAACGGAACACTGAACATTTTAAACCGACGTGGTGAAAAACGTATTAAGGTTAAAGAAAAAATTGACTTCTCTCACAACAAACTTCAGGTGGTAAAAGGCAAAAATATGGCAGAAACCAGAATTGTAACGATTGACAAAAATGGTGTACAACAAAACATTCTTTTTGACGGAACCATTGACAACAGCATCCAATTTGAATTTGATGAAACCATTCAATACAGCTACACAAACCAACACCACATCCTTATTGAGGGTGAAAATTTAAAAGTAAATGGTCCTCAAATGAACCTTCTTTACGCTTTCGATAATGAACATCTAAGTGAGGCAAAACTTTACAAAGTTAAGGAGCAACACTATTTAAGTATCACAGACACCAAAACATCTCAAGCCTATCTTTTTAGAGCACCAAACGATCTGGTAGAAGGCTTTCCTATTTACGGAAAAACATGTGGAATCGTTGAAGATACAGATCTTGATGGTAAACTCAACTTTATCGCAGCAGGAGAGTCAGGCATCATCTACAACTATGCAGCAGAATAATTTTTAGGCTTTCGTTTTCTTAAAAACAATTTCTGTCCAAGCTGAACTTTTTGTCCGGTTTCAAACCTGTTCTTAAATCGAAGTTTTACCAGTTGAACTCCATAAGTTTGAGAGATACTGTGGAGGTTTTCGCCTTCTTTAACAATGTGGAACTCCGATGTAGATTTAGATTTTTTAACCTCTAAATAAACCCGCTCACCTTGGTGTAATTTCTCATCGGTTTGCATGTCATTAAACGCTAACAATTCCCACAACCACAAACTTTGCTCGGTAGCAATAAGATCGTATGTGTCGCCTGTTTCTGCCAATACATACCTTAAACCATTTTCACTTTTAAATATTTCTTTTCGATCTCTGCGCTTCGGCTTTTTCACTTTTCTCTTTCCGGATTTTGAAGCTTTATCATACTGAGCCAATTCATAACGTTCAATTAAATTGATCAGTTTATCTGCATATTCCGGATGCGTGGCATAACCCGCTTTTTTTAGACCTCTTGCCCAGGATTTGTAGTCCGTCATTTTGTAATCAAATAGAAAAGCATAGCGGTCTCTGTTCTTCAAAAATGCGGAATGGTCTCTGTAAGAATCAGCTACTTTCTTGTACTTTCTAAAGCATTCATTTTCCGCATCATCGTCGTGGTGCACTTTTTTTCCGGTCCAACCCTTATGACACTTGATCCCAAAATGATTTTTTGACCTTCTCGACAAAGTTGAATTCCCATTTCCGGATTCTAAAATTCCCTGAGCCAAAGTGATGCTGGCGGGAATTCCATAGGAATGCATTTCATCAATAGCAATTTGGTGATACTTACGAATGTAATTCTCAGAAGTAGATTTCTGAGCAAAAGCTGAAATAGAAAATAATGCAATAAATAAGTAAATTATTCCTCTCATAAAATCTGTAAGCCTTTATTTTTTAAACGTTCGTTCATCCCTACAATTCCCTGAAGCCCTCCTGTATGAACCACAATGATCGTAGAACCTCTACGAAAATAATCTTTTTCAATTAAGTCCCACAATCCAAACATCATCTTTCCTGTGTAAATCGGATCCAAAGGTATTTTGTGTTTCACCTTAAACCTGTTTACAAAGTCGATTAAATTTTCATTCACCTTAGCATAACCCCCAAAATGATAATCCAAATTTAAGGACCACTGCGAATTCCTTACATATTTATCGATCTCCTCAGCAAGAAACCCGGCTCCTTTCAGGGCAGGAAAGCCAATTACCTTTTGATGAGGTTTCAAACTATTAATAAGTCCGGAAATGGTCCCTCCTGTTCCACAAGCACAACAAACCACATCAAAATCAAGCTCCATATCTGCAAGAATTTCTTCACATCCTTGTACTGCCAATTCATTCGTTCCACCTTCCGGGATCAAATAATAATCCTGAATATCTGATAAATATTTTTCCTGAAACTCTCTAGAGCTCTTTTCGCGATAAGCACTTCGATTCACATATCGGAATTCCATTCCACAGGCACTCGCATAATGTAGTGTTGAATTTAAAGGCAAGTATTCCTCCCCCCGGATTACGCCGATTGTTTTAAACCCAAATTCTTTTCCGGCAGCAGCAGTGGCAGCAATATGATTTGAAAAAGCACCCCCAAAAGTTACCAGCGTTGAAAATTGTTGCGCTTTAGCGTATTGCAAATTGTAAACTAATTTTCGCCACTTGTTTCCTGAGATTTTTTCATGGATCAGATCCTCACGCTTTACAAAAACATGTAAAGACTTCTCTTCTAAGAACGGATCCCTTATTTCTTGTAATGGAACTTTAACAGGCAAATACATCGGCCAAAGATACAAGGGAAAATCGTAAATTGGGCAACTATGGAATCAGATAGCTTTTCTCAATTTCGAAATTTAGACCCGGAAGATTATTATCATTCCGAAGAAGGATACATTATTTACACAGAAAAGTATCATCTAAAAAGAGGTTATTGTTGCGAGAATAGTTGCAAACACTGCCCTTATGGGTTTAATAAGAATAAAATTTCTACAAAAAAAAGACCTTGATAACTTTGGAAAAGTTTCATAATCAATTAATTAACTCAACCTATTAACAAATCTGAATTTTTAAATATCTCTTTGTTCTCTCATTTATTTTCAGTAAATTGTACTCTGTTAAATAATGAGATTTCAACGTAAACTCGAAGCCCAAAATAATTAATAATTAAAATCATTTTACATGCCCGCAGGTTATTTAAAAATTATTTACTCAGGTTCTTTTGTTAATGCACAATTTATCGCCGACGTCCTTCAGGAAAAAGAGATACAATGTGTAATTAGAGACGATTTCCATAACAGTATGATGGCCGGATGGGTTAATCCGGGTTCAGAAAATTCTGTTCGGGTAATGGTCACAAAAGAAGACCTTTCCGAAGCGTTGCAAGCCATAAAAAATGCAAAAAAACCATCCTAGTCCATTAGCGTTTGTTTAAGGCCCCAAGGTAAATTGTTTCATCACCCCTAACAGGAAAGGGATGCTGATGCAAAAAAAAGCCGTCTCATTACTGAAACGGCCGGTATTTTTATTGCTAAAAGATTACTACAAAAGAGTCTTGGCTTTCTCCAAAGCATTCTGTAAGCCACTAGGGTTTTTACCCCCTGCGGTAGCAAAAAAGGCCTGACCACCGCCACCGCCTTGAATTTCTTTAGCGATTTCTCGTATCATCTGACCGGCATTTAATCCCTTGCTATCAATAAGATCTTCAGAAATAGCTACACTTAAATTAGCCTTACCATTATGCTCAGCCCCCAAAACCATCAATAGATTGCCCAATTCTTTCTTACACGCAAAAGAAAGGTCTTTCATCGCTCCGGGTTCCAGATCGACAATGGCACTAATAAAGTTAACACCATTAATTTCTGTCGCTGACTTTATTAAGTCAGATTTCAAACCTTTCGCCTTTTCTGCAACGAGTAGGCTTAATTTCTTTTCAAGCTCCGTTTTTTCCTTTATCAGACTTTCTACACCTTTTACAGGATCATTTGCATTCTTTAATAAAGAACGAAGTTCATTTAAGGTTTCTTCTTGTTTTTTGTAGTAATCGAATGCTTTCTCAGAAGTTATGGCCTCAATACGTCTTATCCCTGCCGCAACACCGGCTTCGGATGTGATTTTAATCACCCCTATCTGACCTGTAGATGCTACATGACAGCCACCACAAAGTTCTACAGAGCTTCCAAATTGAATGACGCGAACAGCATCACCATATTTTTCTCCAAAAAGCATCATAGCTCCCATCTGCTCTGCCTCACTCATTGGAATAGCACGCTTTTCATTTAAAGCAATATTCTCACGTATTTTAGCATTCACAATATCTTCTACCTGCTGAAGCTCTTCATCAGTCATTTTAGAGAAATGCGAAAAGTCGAAACGCAGGTATTGATCGTTTACCAAAGAACCTTTTTGTTCTACATGCGTACCTAAAACAGCTCTTAAAGCTTCGTGTAATAGATGCGTTGAAGAATGATTATTCTCTGTTAGCAACCTTTTATGTGCGTCAACCTCTGCTACAAACTCATCCGATGGGTCTTCAGGCAATTCTGTAGTAAAGTGAACAATAAGATTGTTCTCCTTTTTGGTATTAAAAATTGGAATACGCTTGCCATTAGAACTAATGGTTCCCTTATCTCCTACCTGACCACCACCTTCGGCATAAAAAGGTGTTTTATCAAATACCAATTGGTAGAATGACTTCCCTTTTTGCTTAACTTTTCTGTACTGACTAATCTTAATATCAGCAGATAATTGATCGTAACCTAAAAACGATGTTTCCGTTTCAAATAAAGTCACCCAATCTTCTGTTTCAACTACTGAAGCAGCACGTGCTCGTTCTTTTTGCTTTTTCATTTCAGCATCAAAACCTTCCATGTCAACTTCTTTTCCATTTTCGGAAAGAATTAAAGCAGTTAAATCAATTGGAAACCCGTAAGTATCATACAACTCAAAAGCTTTCGACCCTTCAATAATAGTTTCTTTTGAAGAATTCATCATGTCATCAATACGCTTCAGACCATTTTCTAAAGTACGCATAAATGAATTTTCTTCTTCCTGAATGACTTTCTCAGCAAGCGTTTGTTGTTTTTTAATCTCAGGAAAGAATTCCCCCATTTGATCAACTAAAACGGCTACCAACTGATACATAAACGGACCTTTTACGTTTAAAAAGGTAAACCCATAACGAACTGCTCTACGTAAAATCCTTCGAATCACGTATCCGGCACCATTATTCGATGGAAGTTGACCATCAGCAACTGCAAAAGCAATCGCTCTTACATGGTCTGAAATAACACGAAGAGCAATATCTGTTTTCTCATCTTTACCATATTCAAAGCCTGTAATTGCACATACTTTCTGAATTAATGGTGTAAAAACATCTGTATCGTAATTGGATTGTTTCCCCTGAAGTGCCATGGCCAAACGCTCAAAGCCCATTCCTGTATCTACATGAGTATTGGGTAGGTTCTCCAAACTTCCGTTAGACCTTCTGTTGTATTGCATGAAAACTAAATTCCACACTTCAACCATTTGTGGATGGTCATAATTTACCAGGGTTCTTGCATCAACTTTTGCCCGATCTTCATCCGAGCGCAGATCAATATGAATTTCCGAACAAGGACCACAAGGACCTACATCTCCCATTTCCCAGAAATTATCTTTTTTATTTCCGTTTAGGATTCGGTCTTCGGAAATATGAGCTTTCCAACAATCATAAGCCTCCTGATCCTTCTCAAGCTTGTCTTCTTTTGCACCTTCAAAAACCGTAACATACAAACGATCTTTATCGATACCATAAACGTCTGTCAACAGTTCCCAGGCCCAGTCAATCGCTTCTTTTTTAAAATAATCGCCAAAAGACCAATTCCCCAACATTTCAAACATCGTATGATGGTACGTATCATGACCTACCTCATCAAGATCATTATGTTTACCGGAAACACGCAAACACTTTTGACTGTTTACTACCCGTGCATCTTTAACTTCACTAATTCCCAGGAATAAATCTTTAAACTGATTCATCCCGGCATTGGTAAACATCAAAGTAGGATCATTTTTTATGACAATCGGTGCTGAACTGACAACCGCATGACCTTTGTCTTTAAAAAAATCTAAAAACTTCTGACGTATTTGTTGAGACTTCATATTAGGGGTACTATCTGTGTAATGTATCGTTTTAAACATCTCACTCTTTTCCTTTAAAAAAGACCTTAAGCAAGATTTTCTTAAATTGCGCCCGTATTGAGCTAAATGAGAAAAGACAAATTTAGCCAAATTTTACAGCATATGACCAGGGTCAAATATTATTACGACAAGAAAACTTTATCGTACAAAAAAATTGAGCGATCTAAAGTTCAAATGTTTATGCGCGTTCTTTTATTTGTCGCCAGCTCTACCACTGTAGCTCTGGGTTTAGTTATGTTGTTTTTTACTCTTTTTGACTCTCCCAAAGAAAAAGAATTAAAAAGAGAAATAAACAATCTTCTCGTTCAATATGAGCTATTAGAGGATCAAATTTCAAACTCCTCCATAATTTTAGACGAACTTCAAGAAAGAGATGACAATATTTATCGCGTAATTTTTGAAGCAGAACCCATCGATGCCAGCATAAGAAAAGCCGGTTTTGGGGGTGTTAACAGATACAGAAAATACGAAGGGTTTCAACATTCAAAACTCATCAGTGACTTAAACCGAAAAGTCGACCAACTATCTAAATCTATTTATGTACAATCAAAATCTTTTGACGACGTACTCAAAATGGTTCAGAATAAAGAAGAAATGTTAACGCATATCCCTGCCATTCAACCTGTGGCAAATAAGAATTTAAAAAGAATGGCTTCAGGATACGGATATCGCATTCACCCCATTTACAAAACACGTAAAATGCACTGGGGAATGGACTTTTCTGCTCCCAAAGGAACCCCTGTGTACGCAACGGGAAACGGGACTATTGAAAAAGCAAAACGTTCGAAAAGAGGATATGGAAATCAAATACGCATAGATCATGGCTACGGTTACGAAACCTTTTATGCGCATTTAGACAAATTCATCGTTAAAAGAAATCAAAAAGTTCAACGAGGCGATATCATCGGCTATGTTGGTAACTCCGGAACCTCTACAGCTCCTCATCTACACTACGAAATCGTTAAAGATAAAAAAAGGGTAAATCCTGTTAATTACTACTTCAACGATCTGACAGCCGAAGAGTACGACAAAATGTTAGAACTTTCATCTCAGGAAAATCAATCTTTTGATTAAATTAGGGCTATGCCTTTAAGACAAAAACCCATCAAAAAAATCTACTATTCCATAGGGGAAGTTGCTGCCATGTTTGATGTAAACAACTCTTTAATTCGCTTTTGGGAAAAGGAATTTAGTATTATCAAACCAAAAAAGAATAAAAAGGGAAATCGCTATTTTACAGATAAGGACATTGATAATTTTAAGATCATCTTTCATCTGGTTAAAGAAAGAGGCTACACGCTCGATGGGGCCAAAAAAAAGCTTCGCGAAAATAAAGAGGATACCATAAAAAATGTTGAAATTGTTAATCAGCTCAAAGATATCCGTGCCCAACTGGTTGCCATAAGAGAGGTCTTATGAATTCAGTCGCTCTACATTAAGCTTAGATAGTCGGGCCACCAAAGACATTCCTAATTTTTCTATTCTTAAAACTACCTCGTTTTTGGTTTGATAAAGAACAATTCCCTTTGCTCCTTTTAATGCACCTTCTTTAATATTAAGCTTAGAGCCGGATTCAAAAGAAACAGTATCAACCAATTCATATTCACCCAAAAAGTTTTGGATTGCCTCAATTTCAATCTGCTTAACCTGAGCCGGCTTGCCTAACCAATAAAGAAATCGAACGACTCCCGGCGTTTGAAGAATTGCCACTTTCTCTGACTCTGTAGCCGGAGATTTAATGAAAATGTAAGATTTAAAAATGGGCTCTTCTACCCATTTTTTTCGATCCGACCATTGTTTCAATATTTTTTGACAAGGGCAATAAGACTCTATGCCTTGCTTAGAAAGTCTTTCAAATACTTTCTTTTCATTCCTAGGCTTTGTGTAAAGTACGCTCCAAATCACTCTGATTATCTCTATTAATGGTGAATCATATTCAAAAATAACACTATTTTTGCTTTCAGATTATTATGATCCCTAATTAATTTACACACAATAAAACGATCGAAAATACTAAAAAAATACTCGTTACCGGTGGCGCCGGATACATAGGCACCCACACCGTTGTAGCCCTACTAGAGGCAGGATTTGAACCTGTTATTGCAGACAATTTTTCAAATTCAGAACCCTGGATCCTTAACCGACTTTCTGAATTAACAGGGAAAACAATAAAAAATTACACCATTGACTGCACGGATAAAAAAGCTTTAAGAGCTATTTTTATCAAAGAAAATTTACATGGTGTTATTCATTTTGCAGCTCTCAAGGCCGTTGGCGAATCTGTTGAACAACCTTTAAAATACTACCAAAACAATGTTGGCTCTCTTGTCTGCCTAATCGACCTGATGAACGAATTTGGAGTTGAAAATTTAGTTTTCTCTTCCTCTTGTACCGTTTACGGAGAACCTGACTATTTACCCGTAACAGAAGATCATCCAATAAAACAAGCCGAATCTCCTTACGGTTTCACCAAACAAGCGTGTGAAAATATGATTGCAGATTGCCTCAGGTCAAACAAATTAACACGGGTAGTAATACTTCGTTATTTCAATGCTATTGGCGCACATTCTTCCGGATTAATTGGAGAACTCCCTATTGGCACTCCAAATTTTTTAGTTCCCTTTATTACAGAAACTGCTGCAGGCATACGAGAACACATCACTATTTTTGGCGATACCTACAATACCGAAGACGGAACCTGTGTTCGCGATTACATTCACGTAATGGATCTTGCTGATGCGCATGTTCGGTCACTACTTACCATGTGTGAAAATGATAGATCGTACACTTTAAACGTAGGTACGGGCAAAGGAAGCTCTGTTTTGGAAGCCATCAAGTCTTTTGAAAAAGTAAATCAACTTAAATTGAATTACAAGATTGGTCCTAAACGAGACGGGGACATTGAACAAATTTATGCCGCTACCGATCTGGCTGAAAAAACCCTCAAATGGAAAGCGAAATATTCTATCGATGATGCTATGAAAGATGCCTGGAGGTGGCAAAAAAACTTAGACAGGAAATAATTGATAATTAGTCATTAACAACACCCCTCAAGCGGACAATCCTAAACAACTAAAAAATTCCACCTGAAGTGGGATTTTTTATTGTAATTTAAAGTTAATCGGAACCGTAAAGCTACAAGGAACGGACTTCCCTCTTTGTTTCGCAGCTTGTAATTTTGGAATAGAATTCACCAAACGTATTGCTTCTTGTTTAAGATGCTTATCATCACCTCTTACCACCATGACTTTGGTGATCTTCCCGGTTTTA
>JANXFM010000086.1 GCA_024959975.1 Flavobacteriales bacterium | reverse complement strand
TCATCACGGATAAAGTCGGCAGCGGTCCAATCTTTATTTTCTTTTGCTAATTTTCTTAAGCCCAAAACGACTTCCATTACCTCGTCGGTCAGACCATTTTGTGATGCAGCTTCTATCTTTTTTAAGCCTAAAATATTGAAGCAGAAATCAGACATCAGCTCCATTAAGGCTTCTTTTGAAGCTTCGTTTAGACTTCCGTCACCGGCGGCAATAGAATTGATTTGTTTTACCGCATCAAAAATGTGTGCAATGAGAATCGGTGTATTGAAATCGTCATTGATGGCATCATAGAATTTTTGTTTGTAAGACTCCACATCCAAAGTAGATTCACCTGCAGTTTTAATTCCTTCCAGTGTTTCTATTGCCGTCATTAATTTGTTCATTCCTTTTTCTGCAGCTTTCAGGGCTTCGTTAGAGAAGTCTACGGTAGACCGATAATGGGCTTGCAGAATAAAGAATCGAATGGTCATCGGATTGTAGGCTTGCTCTAAACTATCGTGCTCCCCACTGAAGAATTCACTTAATGTGATGAAGTTCCCTAGGGATTTACCCATCTTCTGACCGTTGATGGTGATCATGTTATTATGCATCCAGTAGTTTACAGCCTCATGGCCATCACTGGCACAAGATTGTGCAATTTCAGCTTCGTGATGCGGGAATACTAAGTCCATTCCACCACCGTGAATGTCAAATCGATCTCCAAGGTATTTTGTGCTCATAGCAGAACATTCCAAATGCCATCCCGGGAATCCTTCTGACCAGGGAGAAGGCCATCTCATAATGTGTTCCGGAGAAGCTTTTTTCCATAGCGCAAAATCTACGGAGTTTCTTTTTTCTGATTGCCCGTCCAGTTCACGCGTGTTTGAGATCATGTCTTCGATATTTCTTCCCGACAATTTCCCGTAAGCGTGATCTTTGTTGTATTTCACTACGTCAAAGTAAACGTTCCCTTCAACATCGTATGCATATCCGTTTGCCAGGATTTTTTCGATCATCTGAATTTGCTCGATGATATGACCTGTAGCTGTTGGTTCTATGCTTGGTGATAAGGTGTTTAACATTGCCATATCTTGGTGGTAACTGCGTGTGTAATGCGCTACAACTTCCATAGGTTCCAACTGGTCTAAACGTGCTTTTTTAGCAATTTTATCTTCCCCTTCATCTGCATCGTTCACCAGGTGACCCACATCGGTAATATTACGTACATAACGTGTTTTATAACCTAGATGTTGCATGTATCTGAATACGATATCAAAAGTAATTCCTGGTCTGGCGTGCCCTAAATGTGCATCTCCATAAACTGTAGGTCCACAGACGTACATGCCTACACGGCCTTCTGTTAAAGGTTTAAACACTTCCTTTTTTCTACTAAGGGAGTTGTATAGTTTTAAGTCTTGCATGGTATCGGGGGCTTTATTTGTATTGTTTTTTCAGGTTGATGATCATGTCTTCAGCTATTGTCTTTAGATCGTATTCATGTTTCCAGCCCCAATGTTCTCGTGCCAAAGTATCGTCGATCGATTGAGGCCAGCTATCAGCAATTGCTTGCCTTTCATCCGATTTGTATGTCATTTCGAATTCAGGGAGGTGACCTTTTATAGTGTTTGCAATTTCTACAGGATTAAAACTAATCCCTGCCACATTGTATGAGGAACGAATTTTCACTTTTTCAGAAGGAGCTTCCATAAGCTCTAAAGTAGCACGTATGGCATCAGGCATATACATCATCGGCAAGGTCGTATTTTCTGAAAGAAAAGACTCGTATTTTCCGTGTTTTATTGCTTCATGGAAAACGTGAACCGCATAATCCGTTGTTCCTCCTCCGGGTTGTGCTTTCCAGCTGATTAATCCCGGATAGCGAATACTTCGTACGTCCACACCAAATTTATGGTGGTAATATTCACACCAACGCTCTCCTGCTTGTTTAGAAATACCATAAACGGTATTTGGCTCCATAACGGTGTATTGAGGTGTGTTTATGCTTGGTGTTGTTGGTCCAAAAACAGCAATAGAACTTGGCCAATAAACTTTTTTGATTTTTCCGTAACGAGCCAGATCCAAAACATGGGATAAAGAACGCATGTTTAGAGCCCATCCAAGCTCAATATTTTTTTCTGCTGTTGCTGATAAAAGAGCTGCCAATAAATAGATTTGTGTTACTTTATATTTATCTAGAATCTCCTTCAAACGAGATTCATCCATAATATCGAGTTGCTCAAAAGGACCTGATTCCATGACCTCTGCTGTTGCAGATTTAACATCCGAAGCAACCACATGAGCGTTGCCATACATAGCCCTTAAATTTGTCACCAATTCGGTTCCAATCTGCCCCGAAGCACCTATTACAAGAATTGTATCTTTTGTCATCTATCTAATTCTATTACTATTTTTGAATTCACAAATATACAATATTTGAGATGTTGTAAAACTGCATGATAATGAATATTGGAAGCCTATAATGTGTACTTGAGATTAAAAGTTTTTAAAGTGCATGATTGCATGAATATTATTAGTAAGGTGAACGGACAAATATCATAATTCGTTTTAATAGAAATGGTTTATCTTTGTAGCTAATAGTATTTAACTCCCCTTCAATATTTAGCC
Source organism: Flavobacteriales bacterium (assembly GCA_024959975.1). Lineage (GTDB taxonomy): Bacteria > Bacteroidota > Bacteroidia > Flavobacteriales > UBA7430 > JANXFM01. The sequence continues at coordinate 23,504 of JANXFM010000086.1, read as the reverse complement.
CCCCTTTTTTGGATAATTTAAAATTTAAATTATGCCGTTTTATACAAGACTGGGGAGTATTCCACATAAACGTCACACCGTTTTTAAGAAAGATGACGGCGGTCATCATTACGAACAACTCTTCGGGACAGAAGGTTTCTCAGGGATGTCTTCTTTATTATATCACGTAAACAGGCCTACTCAGGTTAAGGCTTCTGCTGAAACTATTGATGTGAGCCCTAAAATTGCTGAGGGAAAAATTTTAAAATCTAGATTATTAAAAGGATTTGATGTTCCAGCTACAGATGATTATTTAACGAGTCGTATTCCTGTTTTAGTGAATAATGACTGTTATATTTCTTTAGCAGCCCCTAAGAAGTCTCTTCGTGATTACTTTTATAAGAATGCTGATGCTGACGAAGTGCTTTTTATTCACAAGGGAACGGGAACGCTTCGGACTATGATGGGAAACATCAAATTTTCTTATGGCGATTATTTAGTGATTCCAAGAGGAATTATTTATCAAATTGATTTTGACACGCAAGACAATCGTTTGTTTATTGTTGAATCTTTCGATCCTGTGTACACGCCAAACAGATACAGAAATAAGTTTGGACAATTATTAGAGCACTCACCCTTCTGTGAGAGAGATATTAGAACCCCGCAAAATTTAGAGTGTTATGATGAGGAAGGCGACTTCTTGATCAAGATCAAAAAGGAAGATGTTTTACATCAGCTTACCTATGCTACCCATCCATTTAATGTAGCGGGCTGGGATGGTTACAATTTCCCATATGCGTTTTCTATTCACGACTTTGAACCCATTACAGGTCGGGTGCATATGCCACCTCCAATTCATCAAACGTTTCAAACGAATACTTTTGTGATCTGTTCATTCTGTCCACGACTTTATGATTATCATCCACAAGCCGTTCCGGCTCCATATCATCATAGCAATATTGACTCTGACGAGGTTTTGTATTATGTAGATGGGGATTTTATGAGTAGAAATGATATAGAACAGGGACACATCACTTTGCATCCTGCAGGAATACCTCATGGTCCGCATCCCGGAGCTATGGAGCGAAGTATTGGTCAGAAAGAAACACAAGAGCTTGCTGTTATGGTGGACACTTTTAAACCTTTGAAAGTTACCCAACAAGCCTTAGATATAGAGCATCCGGATTATTATAAATCGTGGATGTCTCACTAAAAAAATAGGATAAACTTAAAATTATTAAAAGGATGAGTATAGTTAAAGAAGTACAAAACATAAAAAAAATATTTCCTGAAGCAGAAGATTTTCTACCACTTTTAGGAACCGATTACATTGAATTGTATGTGGGTAATGCAAAGCAGTCGGCTATTTATTATAAAAATTGTTTAGGTTTCCAAACGGTGGCCTATGCAGGTTTAGAAACAGGGGTAAAAGACCGCACTTCTTACGTTCTTCAACAAGGCAAAATTCGCCTTGTACTGACAACACCTATGGTTCCTGAAGGAGAAATTGCAGATCACATCAAACTTCACGGAGATGGCGTTAAAGTAATTGCTCTTTGGGTTGATGACGCAACAAAATCTTATAACGAGACTACAAAAAGAGGCGCTAAACCTTATATGCAACCTACCATTGAAAAAGACGATTTTGGTGAGGTGGTTCGTTCGGGGATTCATACCTATGGTGATACGGTTCATGTTTTTGTGGAGCGTAAAAACTACAAGGGTATTTTTTTACCGGGCTATGTTGAACAGACATCTACTTTTAACCCTACTTCTGTAGGTTTAAAATACATTGATCATATGGTTGCTAATGTGAGTTGGGATGAAATGAATGTATGGGCAGATTTTTACAATAAAACCATGGGTTTTGCTAACTTAATTACTTTCGATGATAAAGATATTTCTACGAAGTATACTGCTTTAATGAGTAAGGTGATGACGAATGGCAATGGTCGTGTAAAATTCCCGATCAATGAACCTGCACATGGTGCTAAAAGGTCTCAAATTGAAGAGTATCTCGATTTTTATAATGGGGCAGGTTGTCAGCATATTGCTGTTGCAACAGATAATATCATCGAAACAGTTACCGAGATGACCGCTCGTGGTGTAGAATTCCTCTACGTTCCCGGAAACTATTACGATACCGTTTTAGATCGTTGTGGTGAAATTGATGAAAACCTTTTAAAATTAAAGGAATTAGGGATTTTGGTAGACCGCGATGATGAAGGTTATTTACTACAAATCTTTACAAAACCGGTTGTAGATCGACCAACGATGTTCTTCGAGATTATTCAGAGAAAGGGCGCGCAGTCTTTCGGTAAGGGAAATTTTAAAGCTTTGTTTGAATCTATTGAAGCTGAGCAAGCTCGAAGAGGAACACTTTAATTAGTGATGTAAAGAGTTGTCATTCTGAGTTTGTCTGAATTTATTTAGGTGAACTCGGGATGTATCATTGCTTATAAATTATAAAGCGCTTCAATCTTATCTGCTAACACAGAAGATAATTTTTTGTAAGACTCTATAGTCCAACCAGCAACATGTGGGCTTAAAAGTACTTTTGGTGAGGAAACCAAATACTGAAAGTTGTCCGGCATATCGTTGTCAAACATATTTTCAAAACACGTTTTTTCGTATTCTAAAACGTCAAGGCAGGCACCAAGTATTTTTTTAGATTTTAAACCCTTCACTAAAGCGTCGGTATGCACAACCTTTCCTCTAGCAGTATTAATTACATAGAAGGGTCTGCCCATTTTTTCTATGAAGTTCTCATTCAGATAGTGATGGGTACTTTCATTGTAAGGTGTGTGAAAGCTGATAATATCTGCTTTATTTTGGATGTTTTCCAAAGACGATCCACGGACATAATCGTCTGAGATATTCGTGGTACTTTTGCTGTATGCCAAAACTTCGCAATCGAAACCGGCAAGGCACTTGGCAAATGCTTTCCCCATATTTCCGTAGCCAATAATCCCAATTGTTTTACCTGAAAGTTCGATTCCTCTATTTGCTTCTCTACTCCATTTCCCAAAGCGTATTTCTTTATCGCCTAAAGAGAGCTTATTGAAAAGAGATAAGATCATTCCCAGCGTGTGTTCGCCTACTGCCTGTCGATTTCCTTCCGGGGCAGATATAAGGTGAATGTTTCTTTTTTTAGCCTCTTTGCAATCGATATTTTCTACACCTGCACCCGAACGTGCAATGAACTTTAATTTGTTGGTGGCGCCTAAAAACTCCTTGTCCACTGTAATTCTGGAACGAATTACCAGACCCTCGTAGTTTGGGAGTTTATCGAGAATTGTTTCGCGATTAGATGTGTAATCGTGTTCGCATTTGAAACCCATATTTAGAAGTCGCTCTTCTAAGATTGGGTGCACGTTATCAATAAAAAGTACCTTCATTTTCTTATTATTTTTAATAATCAGAGCGTTTTGGTTAACTTTTAGTACTAACCTTTTTGAAAGTTATTTTATAAGTCTAAAAATAGTTTTCCGATCATAAAGTAGATAAATAAACCGAGAACGTCGTTTACGGTTGTGATAAAAGGGCCTGTAGCTAGCGCAGGGTCAATTTTATATTTATCTAAAGCGAGTGGGACAAAAGTACCAAAGAGGGCGGCAAAAATAATTACGGTCATCAGGGAAAGGCTTACCGTAAATGAGATGGCGCTAGGGTATCCTAATAAGAAGGTTATCACCATGATAAGCCCGGAACATATAATCCCGTTTAATAAGGCTACGCCTAATTCTTTAAACAGGCGTTGACCCAGGGTGTCCATCCCCAGACTATTACCTGCCAAACCTTGCACAATGATGGCGGCAGACTGTACGCCAACATTACCCCCCATAGCGGCAATTAGTGGAGTAAAGAAGGCTAATTCAATATGGTTTTCTATGTCGAATATTCCAATGACCTGAGCGCCCATAATCCCACCCATCAAACCGATAAGTAGCCAAGGCAAGCGCGCTCTGGTAAGTGTTGCGATGTTGTCTGAGGAGTCGATTTGCTCGGAAATACCGGAAGCTTTGTTGTAATCTTCCAGGGCTTCTTCTTTCATCACATCAACCACATCATCAATGGTAATTCTACCAATTAATCGGTTTAGATCATCTACTACAGGCAGAACAATAAGATCGTATTTGTCCATAATATTAGCCACTTCTTCATCGTCGAAATTGGCCTTTACAGAAATTACTTTTTCATTGTAAATATTCTTGATGTATGTTTTTTCCGGCGTAAGAAGTAGTTTTTTCAGAGACAAGGTACCCAACAAGATATCTTTATCGTCTACCACGTAAATGGTATAGACTTTGTCAACTTCCTCGGCTTGTTTACGCATTTCACGTACACAACGTAGTACGGACCATTTTTCGTTTACCCTGATAAATTCCTTAGCCATTAGACCACCCGCCGTATTTTCCGGGTAAGATAGAAGGTCAACAATATCGCTGGCGTGGTCAATATCTTCTATGTGAGATAAGACCTCTACTTTTTTCTCTGAAGATAAGTCTGCAATAATGTCAGCGGCATCATCTGAATCGAGGTTTTCGATAAGTTCCTCGGCAATTTCCTGAGAAGATAGGTTTTCTAAAACCGTTTCACGGCTATCTTCATCAAGTTCAATAAGGATTTCTGCGGAGTCTTCATCTTCAAAAAGTTCAAACAAGATTTTCCCATAGTGGTCATCGAGCTCTTCGATAAGTTCCGCGATATCTACATTGTGTAATTCTGAAAGTTCGGCCTTTACCAGTTTAAATTCCTGGCGATCGAGCTTTTCGGTAATTTCACGGAGAAATTCTTTTGTTAAATCAAACTTCATGGCTGTAACATTTCAAGCTGGTTTGTAAGGTACACAAAATCTTCAACTGATAATCTTTCGGCTCTTAGCGTAAGAAGTGGGTCGTCGAAACCGCTTTTTCCAATGAGCGGTTTTAGTGAGTTTCGAAGTGTTTTTCTTCGTTGACTAAAAGATTGTTTTACCACTTGTTTGAAGAATTTTTCGTCACAATCAAGTTTCTTTTTATTGTTTCTTCGTAATCGGATTACACCAGATTTCACCCTTGGTGGTGGATCAAAAACGTCTTCATTTACCGTAAAAAGGTATTCGATATCGTAGTACGCTTGCAGTAAAACAGAGATGATTCCATACTTCTTGTTTCCGGGGCCACTGGCAACACGCTCGGCAACTTCTTTTTGGAACATTCCAACCACTTCGGGTATTTGGTCTTTATAGTCTAGCGCCTTAAATAGAATTTGCGAGGATATATTGTAAGGGAAATTCCCAATAAGAGCGAAATCGTCTTCCGTTATTTTTTTTAGATCGAGTTGTAGGAAGTCGGTAGAGTAGATCCTCTGGCTTAGCTGTGGGTATTCAGCTTGTAGGTAAACCACCGATTCGCGATCGAGTTCAATGACATGCGTTGTAAAGTCTTTAGGTAAAAGGTATTGTGTTAACACGCCCATTCCCGGGCCGACTTCAATGACGTCTTTATACCCCTCGCCACTTAAACCATCGGCAATGGCTCTGGCAATAGAAAGGTCTTTTAAAAAGTGTTGACCTAGGTGTTTTTTTGCGCGTACTTTTTTCATTCTAGAATTCACTTATAACTTCAAGTAAGGTACGGAAAGCGACGAACTTACCCTGGTATTTTTTTGTGTATTCTTGTTGTAGTTGTGGGGCAAATTTTACTTGATATTCATCGAGCTTAGCTTTGCTTTCGCATGAATATTGAGTGGAATACGTAATGCCCCCCATTTGTTCTTCTACCAATACTCTGGTCATTTTTGCCGAGATAAACATTCCGGTATTCATTACCTCGGGAATATGTGTTTCTTGCATCCATGTGAGCCATTCTTTCTGAATCGATTCTTCGATGTTAACTGTAACGTTGTAGATAATCATGTTTATTCTCCTCTTAATGTTCGATAGCGTTTTCTGGATTCTGACAGGTAAAAACTATCTTGATGGTTGCTTATGATGTCTTGGTAAAGTTCGGATGCTTTATCGGTATTTTTGAAATAATTTTCTTGCAACTGAGCTTGTGCAAATTTAGCATCATCAGCCAAAATATCGAAAGAAAAGAAGCTAATAATCTGATCGAGTAGTTCGCTGGCATCTTTCATTTTTCCTTGTTTCATTTTTATGTCGTATTGTCGGAATAAAGCCTCGTCTACCAAGCTATGACCCTGGTAGTCTATAATGATGGTGTCTAGTGTTTTGTACGCCTCGTTGAGTTTGTTTTGATAGATTAACAGATCGGCACGTGAAAAAATTTCCATGGTTGCCGTGGTGGTATCTAAATTCAAATTGTCCTGAATCAATAGAGACAGCTCCATGGCATTATTGGCAATTAATTTTGAAGTTGATTTTTTAAGAACATCCAATTGTGCTTGTGCCCAGTCGAAATCGCCCTGATAATAAGATATTTTTGCCCTCCTAAATTTTGCTTCGTGCCCCAGAACATCGTGCTTGTAGGCTTTATCTACCTGAGAATACGTTAGGATGGCATCCCAAATTTCGTTTTGCAAAAGTAGTATGTCTGCATAAATAAGTTTACAGGCTGCAATGTTTTCTGGGCTGGCCGTAGTTATTGTTAAAGCTTCTTGTATCGTCTTTGAGGCTTTATCGATATTGTGTAGTCTAAAAGCCTGAATTTGTGCCAGATCTCGAATAAGAAGTATCGTGTAATTTGTTTTTCCGAGATTGTTTAAACTTTCAATATAATCAGCTTCCAGATTGAACCAGTTTTCTTGTGTAGATTCTGATGAAGACTCTAACAATTCTTTGTTAACGGTTATCAAGGCTAATTGTGCGTCTAGGTAGTAGTTGGAAGAGGGACCCAATTCTATGATGTAATCATAGCAGCGAAGAGCGACATCAAAAGCCTTATTTTTTCTACATATTGAAGCTAACTCAAACACTTTTTTCTGATTTAGACCGAACCTTTGATCCATGGATTTTTCCTGATCAAAAGCAGCTTCAAAGTTTTTTTCCTGAATAAATAGCCAAATAAGTAATTCGGCGATATTTTTATCGCTTGATTGTTGTACTTTTTCTATGAGGATTCCTTTTAGCAGTTGATTGTTTTCGTTGTCAGGATCCTTACTAATCGTTCTACTTAAGATTGTTTTTACACTTTGTAGATAAGCTTTATTGTTAACGATAAGCTCTAGGTAAGTTTTGTACATCATTTCTATATTGTTCAATTGCCCGTAAACACGTGCTAACTGAAATCTATAGGAACTTTTTGATGGATTACGTAAACCAATTTCGTAGGCTTTAACGGCGAGTTTCAAATACCCATATTTGGTGAGTTTGTTAGCAGTTATGCTTACATATTGCCCATTCAATTCCAGTTGTTTAAATATCTCGTCGAATTTTTTCTTTGCTTTTTTCTCTTCGCTTTTTAGGGTGTGTACATGAGCATAGTCGACGAGAATCGAAGTGTTTTTACCATATCTTTTACTATGTTTTTTTACCAACCTTTCTGCCTCAGAAATATTGTTGATAGCGATATAGCAGTCGAGTAAATTATGGTAATAATTAGAAGATTTATAAGTATGATAAAGGTTGCTGTACAGTTGACTGGCTTCTACGTAACTCCCGGCTTTAAAGAATTGATTTGCCAATTGGGCGTCGCTGTCTTTTTGTGCAAAGATCACAAGTGGAAAGCAAAGGAAAATGAAAAGGAGTGTTATTTTATTTTTCAGTTGGTTCTGCATGGTTACTTTGTAGAGCGTCTAATTGAATTAGAATACCTTGAAGTTTAAATTCTAGTGAGTCAAAATTATTTAGGTTTTCGGTGTATATTTTGTGCAGCTTTTCAGTTAAAATATTTAGTTCGGCAAGTGCTTTTTGCTCGTCTGTAAAATATGCGTTGAACAGCTCTTTATTGAGGTGCCTGTGTACCAGGTCTTCTTTTAGTGCCTGAATTTGAGATTTAGAATAGTTGAATTCTCTTTCTAATGAGTCCATTTGTTTATTAAAATCATCTAAGCCCGTATAAATTTTTTGGTAAGCTAATTTCTCGTGGTGAAGCCATTGTTTTTGAAAGTCGTTCAGGCTCGGACTCTCAAACAATCGTATACGTTCCTTGGCTTTTTGCACATAAGAATTGATTTTAACAGTATCAATATTGTCTATGAGTTCCTGTTGATGAAATAATACAGAATCGAGAAGTGTAGTGTACTTCACTTCTTTATTGATGTTTATTTCCTGACAAGAAGAAAATAGAATCGCTAGGATTGATATGTGAAAAAAGTGTTTAAACATGCTAAAAAAAACCGGAGGCTTTGCTCCGGTTAAGTTATTAGATTTTATCGAATCCACAATAAGGAACCAGGACTTCAGGGATGTTAATTCCATCCGCATCCTGATAGTTTTCTATAAGGGCCGCCATAATTCTTGGAAGCGCTAATGAAGATCCGTTTAAACTGTGACAAAGTTTGGTTTTTTTGTCTTCATCTCTAAATCGTAATTTCAATCGATTCGACTGGTAACTTTCGAAATTAGAAACCGAGCTTACTTCCAACCACTTGTCTTGTGCTGTAGAATAAACTTCGAAATCGTAAGTAAGGGAAGAGGTGAAACTAATGTCACCACCACACAATTGAAGAATTCTAAATGGCAATCCAAGCTCGCGTAAAATTCCTGCAACATGTGCTACCATCGTATCTAAAGTCTTGTATGATTCATCCGGGTGTTGAATTTGAACGATCTCAACTTTGTCAAATTGGTGTAAGCGGTTTAATCCTCTTACATCTTTCCCATACGAACCTGCTTCTCTACGGAAACAAGGCGTGTAAGCCGTACACTTGATAGGTAAGTCTTCTTTTTTCACGATCACATCTCTAAAGATGTTTGTTACCGGAACTTCGGCCGTAGGGATAAGGTATAAATTGTCTTCTGTAACATGGTACATCTGCCCCTCTTTGTCCGGCAATTGTCCTGTGCCAAAACCTGAAGCTTCATTTACCATGTGAGGAGGCATTACTTCTTCATATCCTGCCTCAATGTTCTTGTCTAAGAAATAGTTGATTAAAGCACGTTGAAGTCTTGCCCCTTTTCCTCGGTAAACAGGGAATCCGGCACCAGTAATTTTAACACCCAATTCAAAGTCTATGATATTTTTTTCGGCTACAAGTTCCCAGTGAGGTTTTGCATGGTCACCCAAATCAGGGATGTCACCTTCCTGACTCACAATTTTATTATCCTCTTCAGAATTTCCTGCTGGAACTGACTCGTGAGGGATGTTTGGAATTTGTACAAGCTTGTCTTTTAGTGCATCTTGAGTCTCTGAAAGAAACTGACTTAACTGCTTTGACTTTTCTTTTAAGTCAGCTGTTTCTGCTTTTTTAGCGTTGGCTTCGTCTACATTTCCCGATTTGTAAAGCATACCGATCTCTTTCGATAGCTTATTGGATTCTGCAAGTGTATCATCATGTTCAGCCTGTGTCTTACGTCTTTTTTCATCTAATGAAATTAGTTCATCGATAATATTTTCGGCATCGAAGTTTTTTATCGCTAATTTTTGGATGACTTCGTCCTTATGCTCTCTGATATACGCAACTTGTAACATGTTCTGTTGTTTAGGCAAACAAAAATAAGACATTACATGGAAACAGATTGCAAGCAGTGGCGAAAGTTTAGTTCTATAGCTAAAATGTTACTACCAGGCGAGTTTTAAGAAATTGCAGTGGGCGTAGTTTTTGCTTCTACCAATTTTTTATCCATGGATCGATCTTCTGTTTTTACTCTTTTATAAAATAGGGTTCCATTCCAGAAGAGTAATAGTAAGAAATAGATAATTTCAAATACTCCGGAGCTAGGGAGTGGTAATAACAATAATGAGCTCAGTAACATCAAGGAGCCAATAATCATCGAAAATATTCCTTTGCGGACGTATTTTGAAGATCGAAAGAATCCAAAGCAGAAAACAAATAAGTTGTACGTTAAAAAGAAAGTAGATGCTGATATTCTGTGAAGCAATGAATTATCCATGGACACAATAGCTGTTAAACAAAGTGCAACAAAAGAAATGGACAAGAGAATGCGCAAGACTTTCAGGTTCCCTGTCTTTTTAAAATAACGAGGCAAAGATTTTTTTGCATTTAAATAAATGCCAAATGCAATAATTATCAGCGAAGCATTCCAATACCAGGCAGTGAGTTCAGCAACCCCAAAATAAGAAAGTGGTTTTGTTATCGGGTTAAAGTCTGGAATCATATACCAACAAATCAAAGGCGATATTATTCCGAGCGATAGCGAAATCCCTAGATAAATTCTTCTCCAAAAACGTGCTTGAACAACTCCCATTTATTGTATTAACTTAACTACCAATAAGATAGCTAAAATTTTTTAAATTAAAAAGTATTATGAGCACTTTTATCGAGTGGGGCTTGAAAGTGTTTTTGTGTGATCTTGGTACTATGAATTTATATTTAGTTTAAATCCTACACCTCTAATATTTTCAATAGATATATTCTCATCATCTTTCAAGTATTTACGGAGTCTAGAAATAAAAACATCTAAACTTCTTCCGAGAAAGTAGTCGTCTTTCCCCCAAAGATTAATGAGAATGTTTTCCCGTTTGATAATTGTATTTTCTTTTTGGGTAAGAAGTGATAAAAGTTTTGCTTCTTTTAAGGTTAGTGTTCTTTCCTTTTTTCCTAAACATAATTTTTGCTCTTTTACATCTAAATGATAGCAACCTATTTTGTAGGAATCATGAAGCTCTTTACTTACTTCTTTGCGTCTTAAAAAAATCTCTATTTTAAGGCACAACTCTTCGATATTAAAAGGTTTTGTGAGGTAGTCGTCGCCACCCAGTTTTAAACCTTCTATTTTATCTTCTTGCATAGAACGAGCAGTAAGGAAAATGATCGGAATATGCTTATTTTCTACTCTAATTTTTTTAGCTAGTTCAAAACCATCCATTTCCGGAAGCATCACATCAAAAATACAAATATCGAAAATGTGTTTTTTGAAAACGTCATAAGCTTCTTTGCCATTATCGCAATAAACAACTTCGTAATCGCGTTTTTCAAGTTGATCACGCGTTACGTAACTTAAACTTAAATCATCTTCTACGTATAAAATTTTGACCATTGTTATCGCTTAATTTCGAAAAGTATACTTGTACCTTCTCCTGTTTCACTTTTGATACTCCACTGCCAGTGATGAGCTTTGCAAACTTGATTTACATAATACAAGCCTAAACCAAATCCTTTCACGTTATGAATTCTTCCAGTTGGAACTCGGTAGAACTTTTTTTTCACTTCGAGAATGTGCTTTTGAGCAATACCAATTCCATTATCTGAAACCTTTAAGTACAAAAACCTTTCCATTTCTGAAGTTTCAATAAATATTTTTGGTTTTGCACTTGTATATTTTAAGCTATTGTCAATAATGTTATAAAGAATGTTGGTTAAATGGAGTTTGTCACAATCGATGACATCATCTGTGGCTATCAGGTTTGTTTTTACACTTCCCCCTCTTTTTTTAAGTTTAAGGTCAACGCTGTTAACTATTGATTTTATGCACTCATGCAGGCTTATTTTTTCTTTTTTTAGTTCTATATTTCCTCTTTCTATTTCAGCCACCTGCAGCACTTTTTCTACTTGTCTGTTTAGCCGCTCATTTTGCTCTTTTATAATTTGCGAATAGTTGCTTAAATTTTTTTCTTTTTTTATTTGTTCATCTTCAAGTAGGGCATCCGAAGCTATAAGAATCGTTGATATAGGCGTTTTAAACTCATGCGTCATATTATTAATAAAATCTTTTTGGAGTTCAGATAAACGCTTTTGACGAAGGATAATATTTAGTGCATATACGAAGAACAAAACGGTAAGAAGTAATAAGCAAGAGAAGAAAACCCACAATTTATTCCCCGCCATCAAATAAGAGGTTTGTTTTGGGAAGTTCACTCCGAAATAATAGATGAATTCATCGTATTTAGGAAGATCACCGACACTAATTTTACTTTTATTTTTTTGAAAAGAGACGTATGCTCCGTAAACCATTTTTTCGCTAGAGCAATCGTAAATTGCATATTCGTAATCCGTTTGAATATTCATTTTTCCAAACTCGTTGCGTAAATACAGCTCTAAAATATTTGCATCTATGGCTTCCCTAATATTCACAATATAGTAGTCGGAAGAGATTTGTTTTACCGGATTTGCTACGGGGAAATCCATTTTATTGTATTCTGAAATTCGTTCTGCAACTCTTTTTAAGGATATAAATACATCTTCTTGAAACTGCTTCTGGTTCAAATTTAAAGCTTGACTAATCCAATAGATTTGAACACTTATAATTCCTGCTATGGCGATACTCCCTAAAATAGCAATATTTCGAATTGCGCGATTTTTCATCTTATAAAAGTACTTAAATAACTCGACAACTTACGCGACGAAATATGTTGCTTCAGGAATTTGTGATAGAAAAAAGTTTCCTGCAACGCAGGAAGCTTTTTATGTAATATTTAGAACTCTGCTTAGCAGATATTTTTTAATTCTAATTTTTAGATTTCTTATTTGAATGCATTGAAACCGGTAACATCCATGCCGGTAATTAGTAAGTGTATGTCATGAGTACCTTCGTAAGTAACTACCGATTCAAGGTTCATCATATGACGCATAATTGGGTATTCACCCGTAATACCCATACCTCCTAACATTTGACGCGCATCTCTTGCAATGGTCATTGCCATATCAACATTATTTCTTTTAGCCATAGAAATTTGAGCAGAAGTTGCACGACCTTCATTACGTAACTGCCCTAAACGAAAAGTTAATAATTGAGCTTTCGTAATCTCTGTAATCATTTCGGCCAATTTCTTTTGTTGTAATTGGAAAGCACCTATTGGTTTGTCAAACTGAATCCGTTCCTTAGAGTAACGCAAAGCAGTGTCGTAACAATCCATGGCAGCACCAATAGCACCCCAGGCGATACCAAAACGTGCTGAATCTAAACATCCTAGTGGAGCACCTAATCCACTTTTATTAGCTAGCAGGTTTTCTTTAGGAACTTTTACGTTGTCGAACACTAATTCGCCGGTAGCTGATGCACGAAGTGACCATTTATTATGAGTTTCAGGAGTACTAAAGCCTTCCATTCCTCGCTCAACAATTAAACCATGAATTCTATTTTCCTCGCTCTTAGCCCATACGATAGCGATATCTGCAAAGGGAGCGTTAGAGATCCACATTTTAGCACCATTTAAAAGATAGTGGTCACCCAAATCTTTGAAATTAGTTTCCATACCACTCGGATTAGATCCGTGGTTTGGTTCTGTTAAACCGAAGCAACCAAGGTGTTCGCCACTAGCTAATTTGGGAAGGTATTTTTTTCTTTGTTCTTCGTTTCCATATTTATAAATAGGGTACATCACCAATGAAGATTGTACAGAAGCTGTAGAGCGAACTCCGGAATCTCCTCTTTCCAATTCCTGCATAATTAAACCATAAGAGATTTGGTCTAGTCCGGCACCACCATATTCCTCCGGAATATAAGGTCCAAAAGCCCCAATTTCGCCCAATCCGGAAACGATTTGTTTTGGAAATTCTGCCTTTTGGCAAGCTTCCTCAATAATAGGAGAAATGGAACGTTTAACCCAGTCGCGTGTTGCATCGCGTACCATGATATGTTCTTCGCTAAGTAAGTCGTCTAAATTATAGTAATCAGGAGCTTTAAACAGATCTGTAGCCATAACTTTTTCTTTAAGTTTGATAATAAAAGTATTGATTTGTTATAATTATGAATTCTTTACGAATGTAATAATTTGATTGTTTTGTTTTAATAAATTGTATTTAATATGTTGTAGATTATTTTTTGAATAATTTTTGATTCTCAAAATAATATTTAGAAGTAAATATAGATATTATGTGGGAGAACGACTTTTTTTTAGATTTGTAAAAAGCACAGAATGATAGAAATACTTAGAGAACCCCCCCAATCTACTTTGACTTTAATCCTTTTTTTGGTGATTGTCTTCATTTATATTCTTTTATACAATGATGATTCTCGTCGATTGCGCTACTTCTTTCGCTCTCTATTTAATAAACAATATCAGATAAATTATGGGCGTCAAAGTAAAGTGTCGAATCATTTTATGGTCCTACTATCTTTGTCATCGTTATTGTCGGCTTCCTTTCTGCTCTCTATGTATTTAGAATACTGTTCAAAATACAATACTTACTCCTTGTTGTTTTTGTATTCGGGCCTTATTATAGTTTCTTTTTTATTGATTAAATGGTCAGCTCTTTTTATTATGTCTTTCCTTTTTAGGAAGCACAAATTGTTTCAGGAATTTAGTTTGTTGTCTGTACAGTACACGAATTTATTTTTTAGTCCAATTGTTTTTGCTTCGATCTACATGTATCTTATTGAGGCTTACAATCAAAATAGTTTAAGCCTGTTATTATCAATTGCTTTGAGCTTACTAGTGCTTGCTAAGATGAAGGTTCTTATTCGTATGAGAAAAGTAGAGGGCTTGGGATGTTTATATATTATTTTGTACCTTTGCACTTTCGAAATAGTGCCGTTTTTATGGTTACTTATCGGTTTGAATTGTTGATTAGCAGTTGCAGTTGTTACTGTTATATTTGAAGAGAGAACCCCTTAAATAATTGAAGGTTTGAAAGTAAAAACTATTCTTGTTTCTCAGCCAGAGCCTAAGAGCGATGCTTCGCCATACCATGATTTAGCTCGTAAGCAAAAGGTGAATGTAGATTTTCGCCCTTTTATACATGTTGAAGGAGTTTTTGCTGCTGATGTACGTCAGCAGAAGGTTTCTTTTACAGACCATACTGCGGTTATTTTAACAAGCCGTAATGCGGTAGACCATTATTTTCGTGTTTGTGAAGAAATGCGTTTTGAGGTGCCTACAGCAATGAAGTATTTCTGTATGTCAGAGGCCATTGCATTTTATTTACAGAAATATATAACCTATCGTAAAAGAAAAATTTATTACGGTAAACAACGTTTTGTAGATCTTATTGATACGATTAAAAAGCATAAAACGGAGAATTTTTTATTGCCTTCTTCAGATCTTTTAAAGCCTGTAATACCGAAACTTTTAGAGGATAATAAGATTAATTATACAAGGGCCATTTTGTATAAAACGGTTTGTAGTGATCTTTCAGATTTAGAGGATGTTTTTTACGATATTCTCGTCTTCTTTAGCCCTTCAGGTATTAAGTCGTTATTTCAAAACTTCCCGAATTTTGTTCAGAATGATACACGTATTGCAGCGTTTGGACAAACCACGGTAAAGGCAGTTGCTGAAGCAGGATTAAAAGTAGATATTGAAGCTCCTTCTGTAAAGGCTCCATCAATGACGATGGCTCTTGAACAGTACATTAAGGACGTAAATAAAAAATAGTTCTGAGATTATTTAGTTCAAAGGGCGATTTCATCGCCCTTTTTTATTGAAGTTTTTCTACATTTACACGGCTATGTGTAAAACCTTCCACAAAACGGAAAGATTAAAGAGTAAAGTTGTTTTTGGTGAATTAATTGCCGAAGGCAATTCGGTCAAAAAATACCCTTTTGTACTTGTTTGGAAAAAGGTAGATGTAAAGCAAGAGTTTCCTATAAGAATTGCCTTTTCAGTTTCTAAAAAACGCTTTCCTTTGGCTGTAGATAGAAATGAGATGAAGCGTAAGATTAGTGAGCTTTATCGACTTAATAAATCGGGTTGGTATGATAAGCTTCGTAATAATTATGCCGTTTTACTTATTTACACGTCTAAAGAAAAAATGAAGAGTATAGATCTAGAAAATAAACTAATGTTGGTATTTGAACGTTTTATTGCAGATGTTGAGAAGGATTATTAAAGGAGGGATTATTTTATTGATAAAATTGTATCAAAAAGCAATTTCGCCATGGACTCCAGTCTCTTGTAGATATGTGCCAACCTGTTCAACTTATGCGATAGAAGCTTTTCAAAAACATGGCTTGTGGAAAGGTTTTGTGTTGACGATAAAAAGGATCAGTTCTTGCCATCCATGGGGTGGTAGTGGGTATGATCCGGTACCTTAAAAATTTTGATTATGAATACAATGTTTAAAAAATTTGCCTTTTGGACGGCTGTTGGAATCATTTCAATTTCTTCATTTGCTTTTGTTTCCGGTTATTTTGAGGTAAGTAAAAATCTCGACATTTTCACCTCCTTATTTCGTGAAGTAAACATTTATTACGTTGACGAAACGAAGCCCGGAGAAATGATAGAGAAGGCTATAGATTCTATGCTCGAGGATCTAGATCCGTATACGACTTACATACCTGAGTCTGAGATTGAAGATTTTCGTTTTCAAACGACCGGACAATATGGTGGTATTGGTGCTGTGATTCGCAAGAATGGAGACTATGTCATTATCGCAGAGCCATACAAAGGATTTCCGGCCGATAATGCGGGGCTTAAAGCGGGTGATATACTTTTGGAAATTGATGGGAAGCCAGTTAAGGGTAAGTCAACTCAGGATGTAAGCTCTGTGCTTAAAGGTCAGCCGGGGGTTGAAGTAAATTTACTTATTGAAAGACCCGGAACAGATAAACTCATCGAAAAAACATTTACACGAGAAGAGGTAAAGGTAAAGTCAATTCCTTACATGGGAATGGTTGACGATGGAATTGCATATGTTCGTTTGAGGAGCTTTACTAGAAACTGCACCAATGAAGTTAAGGAAGCTATTACGCAACTCAAAGATGAGAATGATGTAAAAGGATTGGTACTCGATCTAAGAAGTAATCCGGGAGGATTGTTAAATGAATCGGTTAGCCTTTGCAATCTTTTTATTGATAAAAATCAAGAAGTGGTGTCTACCAAAGGGAAAATTAAAGATTGGGAAAAGTCGTACAAAACATCAAAAGAACCACTTGATAAAGAACTTCCTTTAGTCGTATTAATCAATCAGAGTTCTGCTTCAGCTTCAGAAATTGTTTCGGGAACCATGCAGGATTTAGATAGAGGGGTAATTATTGGGAAAAAGAGTTTTGGGAAAGGTTTAGTGCAACAATCGCGTAAGTTGAGTTATAATTCTCAGTTAAAAGTTACGGTTGCTAAGTATTACACACCTAGCGGGAGATGTATTCAGGCATTAGATTATGCTCATAGAAATGATGATGGTAGTGTAGGTAAGGTTGCGGATTCTCTTAAGACAGCTTTTCAAACCAAAAACGGCAGAACTGTTTATGATGGTGGTGGTGTAGATCCGGATATTGTTGTAGAGCGGGAATCGTATGCAGAAATTGTAGGAAGTTTGGTGTCAAAGCAGCTGATATTTGATTATGCTACGGAGTTTGTTCTTGAAAATGATAGTATTGATGCGCCCGGAGTCTATAAAATTACGGACGAATTGTATGAAGATTTTGTGGCATTTTTATCGGATAAAGATTACGAATATGAAACGCATACCGAAAAAGAGTTGACAAAATTAATTGAACGGGCAGAAGACGAATATGCCGATTTTAAAGTAGATCTGGAGGAGTTGCAAAAGAAGTTGTTGAGTTATAAAGAAGATGATATTCACAAGTATCAATCACAAATTTCAGACTTGATACTAAGTGAGTTGATGGTGCGTTATTATTACCAGGAAGGTAGAGTTATTGCTTCTTTGGCAGATGATGATGTATTGAATGAAGCGATTTCAGTATTAAATGATTCTGATCGCTACGAAGGGATTTTATCGGTTAATCCAGATGCTAAATAAGACCAAAGACATTTCATTTTATTATTTTATTGCATGTACAAGTTTTGTTTTGGGCTTGTTTATGCAAGATTTTTTTAAGATCCCGATAACCGGTGGAATTATTATTTTAGGATTAAGCTGGATTTTCACTTTTGCTTATAAAGAAAAGTTTCAGGCCTTGCTAAAACAACCTGCGGCAATAGCATTTATAGCTCTGTATTTTCTTCATCTGTTAAGCATGATTTATACTGAAAACCATGCTGAAGGATGGAATGATTTACGATTGAAAATCACCCTTTTTTTGTTGCCCATGTTTATGATGAGTACTCGCGTGGTATCGAGTAATCAGCGCTTTTATT
Organism: Flavobacteriales bacterium; assembly: GCA_024959975.1. Classification (GTDB taxonomy): domain Bacteria; phylum Bacteroidota; class Bacteroidia; order Flavobacteriales; family UBA7430; genus JANXFM01. The sequence goes on along the minus strand of JANXFM010000086.1, from coordinate 5,478 downwards.
TGTTAAAGTTTTTTGCTGTATTAATGATGCTCATGGCGGGGGCAGACCTGACTTTATCAATTTCGGAATACCTTGTTAGCTCTAATTCCGATGAGTTTTATTATGTACACCTGGCTCATATTTTAGCTTCAAAACCACATTATGTTGCCTGGTATTATTCGTTTGCCATATTCATTGTACTTCATCAGATACTTACAGGTAAAAAATCGAGGTATTTATGGATGGTTGGCTTTGTCCTTTTGTTGATTTCTTTAGCATTGCTTTCAAGTCGTGCATACCTTATGGCATTTATCATTGTTTTTAGTATCAGTTGTGTAAAGTGGGCTAAAACAAATGTTATTTCTAAATCGGGTTGGGGAAAAATATTGTTTGCCTTCTCTATGTTTATCGGAGCAATATTTCTAATTCCTAAAACAAATTCGCGCATCAATGATACCATTGTTGAGTTAAAAGAGTTGTTGTGGAGTGATACGCATAATCAAACGAATCCAAGAATAGCATTATGGAGGTGTGGAGCTAAAATTATCGCCGATCAGCCTGTGTTTGGTTATGGAGTAGGTGATGCAAAAGAAGCATTAAACAGGGTTTTAGAAGAAAGTGATTTTAAGATGTGGGATGGACAAAGGAATGTACCGATCTCTGAGAAAAATTTCAATTTTCACAATCAGTATTTACAAACCTGGGCTGAAGTGGGTGTTTTAGGATTTCTGCTTTTAATTTTCCTGATGATAAGGCCTTTTTTTCTCAAAAATCAACATCCGTTATTCTTAATTTTTATAGGATTAACAATCATAGGTTTCCTTACAGAAAGCATGCTTGAAAGGCAAGCAGGAGTCCTTTTCATTGCTTTTATGTATCCCTTATTGTCCGGCTTGAAAATAAAACAGGATCATCTTTAATACTTTAGGCACTCTAGGTACTTTTCTCTACTCTTGTAGAAATACTCTTTTTACTCTTTGAGATACATTTGTTAACACCTCATAAGGAATGGTGTTAAGGCTTTTTGCCAAATCAAGAATATGCTTTTGCGTATTCCATACAATTACTTCATCGCCTTCCTGAGCCTCTATGAGGCTAATATCTACCATGCACATATCCATGCAGATATTGCCAATAATACTCGCCTTTTTGCCATTAATATGAACTTGACCTTTTCCGTTACTCAACGCTCTGTTTAAGCCATCAGCATAACCAATAGGGATAATGGCAATGCGAATTGTTTCGTCGGCATAGTAAGCCCGGTTGTAACCAACACTTTCTCCGGCAGGGACTTCTTTAATCTGCGAGATCATCGATTTTAAAGAGCTACAGTTTTGAAGGTTTTCGTCGCCTATGCCGTACAATCCAATTCCCAGTCGTACCATATCGAATTGAGCTTCAGTGTAGTTGGTTATTCCTGAAGAGTTGAGGATATGTTTTAAGAACGGGGTTTTAATTTTAGATTCTATTTCATTACAAATGGAGGTAAATTCATCTATTTGAATGGCAGTAAAGTTTTTGTCTTCGATATTTTCACTACTTGCTAAATGGCTAAAAACTGAGGCAAGGCGAATTTCTTTGTGTTGGGAAATCCAGGAAATAAGCCCGTCAATTTCTGCACTTTCGAAACCTAATCTTCGCATTCCTGTGTCTACTTTTAGGTGGATAGGATAATCGCTTAGGTTCAATCTTTTTAATTCGTGTTGCAGTGCTTTAAGTTGTCTGAAACTGTAAATTTCAGGTTCTAGGTGGTGTTCTATGAGTTGTTTAAACTGAGTGCCATCCGGATTGAGCACCATGATAGGCGTTTGAATACCTTTTTTGCGAAGTGCAAAACCTTCGTCTACATAAGCCACAGCCAAATAATCGGCATTGTGGTATTCTAAATGATGTGCGATTTCATAAGAGCCGGTTCCGTAAGAAAAGGCTTTTACCATAACCATGACTTTGGTCTCTTTTTTTAGGAGACTTTTGTAGTAATGGAAGTTTTCAGAGATTGCGTTTAAGTTAACTTCCAATACAGTTTCATGAATTTTTTGCTCTAGAATTTCAGCAATTCTCTCAAATTGAAATCTTCGAGCACCTTTGAGTAATATGGCTGAGTTGCTCAGGTCAAAATCAGCTGTGTTTTCTATGAACTCATCTGTACTTTTGTAGCAGGTACAATTCGAAAACATCGCTTGGTAGTCTGAGAAGTTAGCTCCAATTCCGATGACTTGTTCAACGTCATAGCTATCCAGAAGGTTCATCAACTTAGGAAAGAGCTCTGCTTTAGGAATTCCGGTTTCATCCAAGTCAGAAAGGATCGCAACTTTTTTAGCATTTCCACTTTGTTGGTGTAGGAAATCGAGTGCTATTTTAAGCGAATCAATATCCGAGCTGTAAGCGTCGTTTATCAACAAACTATTTCCTTTTGCCTCTTTTAATTCTAGGCGCATAGCCAGTGGCTGTAAGAGGTTTAGACTGTTTTGTATTTCTTTGTCACGAATGTTTAGTGAGATTAAAGTACAGATAAGATGCAGGCAATTTTCAATAGAGGCTTCATCGTTAAATGGAATCGTAAATGATTTCTCAGTCGCTTTGTGAATAAGAGTCAGAATCGATTTGTCGGCCCTCTGATTGATATGTTTTACATACAAAAAAGCAGTATCATCTTGTTTTGACCAGGCAATTAATTCAGTGGAATCTTCCGGAGAAATTGCATCGTGAATTTCCTTATGATCTTTACAATAGATAAGTTTTTCGACTCCGGAAAAAAGTTTTAATTTTTCTTTAATCTTTTCTTCTAAGGAATTGAAATTCTCGGAATGTGCCTGACCGATATTGGTAAAGATTCCAATGCTTGGTTGAATGATATTTTGAAGTTTTTCCATTTCTCCTTTTTGAGAAATTCCCGCTTCAAAAACTCCTATTTCATCTCCGGAATTTAGTCCTAAAACTGAGATGCTTACTCCCACCTGGGAGTTGTAGCTTTTTGGGTTTTTACAGATTTTGTATTGGTTTTGAAGGCAGATGCTCAACCACTCTTTAACAATAGTTTTTCCGTTACTACCCGTAATTCCTATGATAGGAATTTGAAATTGTGATCGATGATTTCGTGCAATATTTTGAAAAGCTTCAAGGCCGTCATTTGTCAACAGGAAATTTGCCTGTGGGAAATCGGAGGTCTTAAAATCAGCATTGCTAATTAAGAAATTTCGGAATCCTTTTTTATAAAGTTCTTCAATAAATTGGTGTCCGTCGTGATGAGGGCCTTTAATAGCTACAAAAAGATGATGACTAAAATGTTTCGCTTTTCTACTATCAATGATTACCTGATGAATAAGTTCGTCAGGAGAAACACCCTTAAATTGGGCATTGCAAAAATTTGCTAATTGTTGGATGGTGTAGGAAAAGCTAGTCATCAATTATGAATTCTTCTTTACAAAACAAAAGCGACATAAGGCCTCGTATTCTTTTTGTTCTCCTAAATGTACTAAATCTTTTGAAGCTGTAATTCTGTTTGAATGCATTGCCAGATCGCCACAATCCACACAAATGGCGTGAACTTTAGATACGTATTCGGCAGTAGCCATTAAATTTGGAATGGGGCCAAAAGGATTGCCAAGATAATCCATATCAAGTCCGGCAACAATGACTCGAACGCCTCTGTTTGCAAGTGCTGAGCAAACTGCGGGTAGTTCATCGTCGAAAAATTGAGCCTCATCAATTCCAATAACATCTACATCGTTAGCTAACAGTAAAATGTTAGCTGATGAAGGTACTGGCGTAGAGTGCACTTCATTTGAGTCGTGTGAAACCACTTTCTCTTCATCGTAACGAACGTCAATGGCGGGTTTGAATATTTCAACTTTCTGTTTCGCGTATTGTGCTCTTTTCAGACGGCGAATCAGTTCTTCTGTTTTTCCGGAAAACATGGAGCCGCAAATGACTTCAACCCAGCCTTTGCTTTGTTTGTTACTATCGGGAGTTTCCAGGAACATTCAATTTGTTTTGTTTAAACAAATCTAATAAAATCAGTGTGTTCCATGCTATTTTTACTTAATTTGTTTCTGTAAAGAGTGGCTATGTCGAAACTGTTTTTGGTACCTACACCGATAGGGAATTTAGAAGATATTACATTACGTGCGATCCGTATTCTTAAGGAGTCTGATTTGGTTTTGGCTGAAGATACACGCACTTCAGGAAAGTTATTAAAGCACCTTGATGTAAATACACATATGCAGTCTTTTCATATGCATAACGAGCATAAAATGCTCGATAGAATGATTGAGAAATTGAAAATGGGAACCCAAATAGCGCTCATCTCTGATGCGGGAACTCCCGGAATTTCTGATCCCGGATTTTTATTGGTTCGGGCTTGTGTAGAAGAAGGGATAGAAACGGAGTGTTTGCCCGGAGCTACGGCTTTAATTCCGGCATTGGTTCAATCGGGATTTCCTACAGACCGGTTTATTTTTGAAGGCTTTTTGCCTCCTAAAAAAGGGCGACAAACTCGTTTAAAATTATGGGCAGAAGAGTCAAGAACGATCGTGTTTTATGAGTCTCCACATAAAATAGCCAAGACTTTATCACAATTACAAGAGTTTGTTGGCGGTGATAGAGGATTATCTGTAAGCAGAGAGCTCTCAAAGAAATTTGAAGAAACGGTAAGAGGAACAATTGATGAATTAATCATTCATTTTACAGAGAAAGCCCCAAAAGGGGAATTTGTTATTGTTTTGGAGGGAAAGAAATAGGGAGATTATTGTTCGTTTACAAGAGAAAAACAATTGTTTAAATTATGAGCATTTAATTAATAATTATGAATCATAAAATATGGAAACTCAAGGCTAAACCTGATGAGCAAAAGGTTTTTAAGCTCGGTAAGGAATTGGGTATTTCGAAAGCGATTTGTTCACTTTTGCTTAGCAGGGGCATAGATACTTTTGAAAAGGCAAAAACATTTTTCCGTCCACAATTATCCATGTTGCACGACCCGTTTCTGATGAAGGATATGGATAAGGCTGTTAACAGACTTGTTTCGGCCATTGGTTCTAAAGAACGCATTCGCGTTTATGGAGATTATGATGTTGACGGCACGACTTCGGTGAGTTTGATGTATCGTTTTTTAAAAAGTCAAAATGCAGATTGCGATTATTACATTCCCGATCGAGAGAATGAAGGCTATGGAATTTCCTATCAGGGAATAGATGATGCAATTGAGAAAGGTATTACCCTGATGATTAGTTTAGATTGTGGGGTAAAAGCCGTTGAAAAGGTTGCCTACGCGCAAGCTAAGGGTTTAGACATGATTATTTGCGACCATCACCGTCCGGGAGATTCACTGCCAAACGCTCATGCAGTTTTAGACCCCAAAAGACAGGATTGTGATTACCCGTTTAAAGAATTGTGTGGTTGTGGTGTAGGTTTTAAACTGATGCAAGCTTATCTCAAACACCAGGGTTTAGATGAAACGATTGCCTTCAAATATCTCGATTTGGTTGCTGTTGCTATTGG
>JANXFM010000169.1 GCA_024959975.1 Flavobacteriales bacterium | reverse complement strand
CAGCATACATACAACCGTTTTCTGGAACATCATCACACGATGTATAAACACATAATAGGTTGCCGTATTGATCAAGTTCTTGTTCTGTTGCAGTTGCGCTATAGTTTGTTGCATTTGGATCCAAACACCCGATATGATCCGTAGATGTAGGGTCTCCATCATTGCAACTTCCGTATTTTACCACAGCTAATACAAGGTCAACACTTCCTACATCAATAAAACGATCATCATATTGCCCAGTGGTACATCCACCTGCAGCTAAGGGAGCTGATTCCTCAAAGCAACACCAATCACCAGGTGAAGGCGCAGCGCCATTTCTGTATTTGAAAAGATACTGTGTATTCGCGGGAACAGCTGTTGTCAGCGTCCAAATATTATCACCATCAGCATCCGATAGTGCAAGTCCGGCATTATTGTCGGGAGCAACAGACCCACCAGCAATATAAACACCTGTGGGTACCACTTCAATTCCCGTCATATCTACTTGAAAAGTTACATTCACTGTCTGCGCCTGAACAAAGGCCAAACTTGATACGGATAATAAAATAAATAATAATTGTTTCTTCATCATTCCTGGTTTTAGTGGGTTAATGTTTTTTGTTATAAGGTTTAAGTTTCACTCCAATAAATATACAAAAAAGTTAGTTATGTATATGTGGGTTTTATTTACATAAGCGCTTGATTAAATCTATATCATGTTATGGAACTTTGATTTCGTTCAGTTGCTTAGTTTAATTATTTCGGTTCGAATTTAAGAAATTTGCACTTAAATGAAAACAAAAAAGTGTTAATATCACACGATTCATGCAATATTAACACTTTAGTAGACGTTAATTAGTTTAGTTCAGCGTTATATGAATTTTGTTCACTGAATTATTTAGCAACTGTTTGTAGTTGTCTAATGTGATTGATGAGTTGTTTTTGCTTCTTTTCCCAGTCACTTTTATGCCATTGATCTCAATTTCTCCAATACGATATTCACCGTAATTTAAATTGTTTTCATTTAAGTAAGTAACTTCAATAGCATAACCACCAAAGTTTGTTGAGATAAGAGCGCAAGCATTCTGATCAAAATATTCCTTGGATAGTTTTGGCTCAAAGTGAAGATCTCCAAAAACTCCTTTGACCCCAAAAATTTCTGTAATTAGAGTGAGTAGGTACCATGAAGAAGATCCGGTAAGGTAAGCGTAAGCACCTTTATTTTGATTGTCAAAATAAGAAGGAACGCCCGGGAATATTTTTGCTTCAGCTGTGTTGTTAGCAATTTCAAAAACTTCCTTCATAATTTCATTCCCCTGTTCCACAAGGTTATGAGTGTATAAAGCATAGGCAAGCATAATGTTTTGCTGTACCCATTTACTTCCATGTTCTTTGTATCCGTATACAAATCCGGTAATACGCCCTACGTTAAGGTCAATATTTTTAAATTCTGATGTCAGTCGGATGCCGGGGCTACCATTATCTTTCAGAACTTTTTTGATGGATTCATAGACTTCAGCAGACATTTTTTTGTCAGCAATCTTACATAAGATCGGCATCACTTGCGAAGTTAAGTCCATCATGACTCCGTCTTCTTTTTCACCACCTATCTTATTTTCCAGATTGTCGTAGTGTCCATTGAAGAATCGGTCTCCCTCTTTGGTTTCTACGATTTCCTGCTCAAGAATGTGTGCTGAGATGTGTTTTGACTTGCTTTCCAAATCGATGATCAGGTCATCAATCAAAACCATTTTTTTATTTCCGGTTACGGAATGAGCTACACTGTCGAAGTATTTATCTAACAGCTCTCTTTTGGCTTGAGGTGATTGATAATCAATCCTATATTGACCCGGAAGGTAATCTAGTAATAGTGTAATTTCTTCTAATATGGCAATCGAATTAACACCTGTAGCTTTAATTTTTTTCAGAATATCCGTCAGGATGATAAAGTTGTAGGCATAGAAGCTAAAGAAACATACACTTGCTCCTTTTTCACGAGCCATATCATATGTATCGTTCCAGTCAGCACCTTCTAACAATAGAATATTTTTGTCACTTACATTGTAAAATGCAGAGAGTTGTTGGATCAACAGGTGTTCAAAAATTGATGCTGTATAAACTTCATTGTTTGAGGTTCTCAGCGAATGACCTTGGTCTTCTTCCCATTTATCATCAATTTTTTTATTTCGATTGATGAATACATCTTTCCAGTAGGTGATCTCTTTATTTAATATGTCTAGATCTCCTGTTTGATTTAGGTAGAAGTTTAACACAAATACCGGCCAGGTACCGTGATCACACCAGGTACGTGGAATGTTATTTCTGTCGGCCTTAAATTCTCCGGGTTGTTCTCCGATAATTGTTGCGTTGGAACCGTCAATACGGATTCCCTTGAAACAGTTTATAATTTCTTCGTGGGCACTTTTAGGGTCAACTAAGAAAATAGAAAGTAAGTCTTGCCACAGGTCTCTCCAACCTCTTCCGCCACGCCCGTATCCATAATCAGGTAGGAAAGAGTTTCCAAAGATCTGTCTGCATTTAACCTGATATTCAATCCACTTTACCCAGTTGTCAAAGTGTTTGTTTCCGGTGTGAATGTCTACACTGTTTAGTTTTTCTTTCCAGAAATTAAGGGTGTCACTAAGAATTTTGTCAACCTTTTTAACTTCGGAATATTTCTTCTTCCAATTTTTCAGATCTTCCAGATGGTCTGTAATCCCGTGCAGAACAATGTATTCTGCTTTTTCGCCCGGTTGTAGCGTTTTTTCCTTAAACTTTAGTCCGGCAATGGCTTCTTTTCCGTGAAGTTCCAATGCACCCAAGTCAGGTGGAGTGAGATTTTTATAGACTGCTTCAGGATTATCTAGTGAGCCACTTTGTCCGATAAAATCATGAAGTCTTGCCCAGATTCCTTCAGGCTTCGTTCCTTTTTCATCAAAGCCTAAAACCACATAGTTGGTGTGATTAACCGAATGACTACTTTCATCATGCATAATTTTAGGCTTGATGCGAACTCCGTAATCTTCGATGAAGTTTTCCTGGAACATGGTGGTTACCTGCCTGTGGTCTCTAAAATTATCTGCAGAACGACCAAAGAGTGGTAAAGCGTAAGAAGGATTGAAAGTTTGTGCTTTATCTCCGGTATTACACACCGTTATTTTTAGCACCTCAATCAGGTCTTCTCCTTCAGGAATAAAGGTTGTAATTGTAGTTTCCAGACCTGTCTCCTGTTGTCTTCTTTTGGTTGTGAAAGCACCAATTTTTGCTGAAAGTGAATAATCATCTTTTGGACAATCCCACTTGTTGGTTTTCTGAAAAACACTTTGTCCCGTAGCCGACCACGGATCCATGTCTTTCACTTTGATCCAGAAATTTCTACTCGAAACGTTTCGGTGAATTTCTTCCGTTACCGTTGGTGTGGTTAAATAGTGATGAAAATCTTTACAAACATCTCCTTTTAATTCAGGAGTTACAAAAGATTTCATCCCTGCCGTGTTCATTAAGGGGAAATATAAAACAGGTAAATGGCTAGCATTTTCTACGTAAAATGAACCATCATTTTCTTCACAAAATTTCCAACTAACCCCGTTCATAGACGATTTTTTTGTCAACATTACTTAACTAATAATTTTTCGAGTTCTTCTAATGATTTTCCTTTTGTCTCTGGCAGTATTTTAACCATTACAAAAAAGCCGATTAATGCAATGATTCCGAAGATAAAAAACGTGAGTGAATTTCCTAAATTGGACAATTCCCAAGGAAAAACAAGTTGCACAACAGAACTAATAAAAGAATTTATAAAAGCAATACAGCCTATTGCTAGTCCTCTGTATTTTAGAGGATATAATTCAGACAACAACACCCACATTACAGGACCTAGTGAGAAAGCAAAACAAGCAACAAAACCTAAGATCCCTATTAAGATTAAAGTAGAGTTAATAGTGGTTGCTGCTTCTAAAATAGCCCCATCATTTTTACTAAACACTTTTGTACCTAAAATGGTTTTTATCTCATTTTTAAAATCAACATCATTTGTATAGACTTTATCTACTATGGAAACTAAATTATTTGAATTTGAAAACTCAAACTGATTAATATCGTTCTGTTTTAATTGATAAGTAGCTTGATTAAACCCGAAAGCACATACTAATAAACTAACAGAGATACCTGCAACTCCAACTAATAACAAAGGCCTTCTACCCATTCTATCTATTAAATAAATAGCTACAAAAGTAAATAGTACTGAAATAGTACTTAATAAAACACCCGAAGAAAAAGCAGCATCAGTACCAATACCTGTTTGTTTGAAAATAGAAGTTGCATAAAAATAAACTGCATTAATACCCGTAATTTGTTGTAAAACCCCAACAACTAAACCAACTACCAAAATAAATCGCAAGGACGGTTTAAGTAAATCTTTAATTTTTATATTGGATTTCTTTTGATCGGCAGCAGAATTTTCTTCAATAGATTTAATTTCTATGTTTCCTACTTCATCTCCATGAATATTTAACAACACTTTTTTAGCTTCAGCTATTTGCCCATTTAAATACAACCACCTCGGGCTTTTTGGCACAAAAAACAAAAGTAAAAAATACAATAATGCCGGTATAAATTCGACACCCAGCATCCACCTCCAAACATTTTCATCGGCAAGAATAACACTATCTGCAGTATTGTATTTATTAAAGAAGTAATTGCTTAGAAAAGCTGCAAAAAAACCAAAAACAATATTAAGTTGCTGTAAAGAAACTAATTTCCCCCTATTTTCAGCAGTAGAAATTTCGGCAATATACATTGGGGCTAAAACTAGAGCTGCACCAAATGCAAAACCTCCAATCATCCTAGCAATGTAAAGCATTTCGTAAGAAGGTGCCAGCGCTGATAAAACCGCAGAAACAGCATAAAGAAGCGCTACAATAATTAATAACTTCTTTCTTCCTATTGCATCACTTAACCTTCCAGAAAAAAGCATGGCAATCATTGCTGCAAAAGAAGGAGAACTTACCACCCATCCAGATTGAATTTCTGACAAATCAAATTCTGGACCAGCAAAAGTCATAACACCAGAGATGATCCCTGCATCAAATCCAAAAAGAAAACCGCCTAGAGCTACGATTAGACTGATAGATATTATCTGTGATTTATTTTTCATTACCAGTAGGTTTTAGTTTGACTTGAGGAGCGCAAATATATTATAAAAAATCTTGTATTCCATATACTGAAGCTATATATTTGCGTCGAAATTACGCTTAATATTTTTTAAGCTAGTTTAATAAGTGTATTCGATACATTTTTATTATCCATTCGAAAATAAAATCCAAAATTAGTCGACAGGCAAGCGCTTTTTAGCTAAAATTACTTAGATGATGAACGAAAAAGACAAACAACATACAGGATCATTAAAAGATGCTGACATTGTAATATTTGGAGGATTAGGTGATTTGGCCATTCGAAAAATATTACCTGCCTTATTTCACCGATTGCAAGCGGGACAGATCAATAAGAATTCTAAGGTCTATGCGATCTCAAGGTCAAAAAAAAGTCAATCAGAATTTAAGGCGCTGCTTAAAGAGAAACTTGGACACAGTTTAAGTGGTCAAAACCCTAAAGAAATTGATCAGATTATAAACATGTGTATTTATGTACAAGCTGATTTAACAGAAGATTCGGCTTTATCTGAATTGAAGGGTTACCTAAGAGATGATAAAGATATCGTACGCGTATTTTATTTCTCTACACCTTCTTCAATTTTTGGAAGTATTACGAAAAACCTTAGTGCAGATAATTTAATTAATGATCAGTCGCGGGTTGTTTTGGAAAAACCTTTAGGGTATGATTCTGCTTCCTCAAAAATTATTAACGACCAGATCTCAGAATTTTTCGATGAGTCTCAAATATTTAGAATAGATCATTACTTAGGTAAAGAGACGGTTCAGAATTTAATGGTATTGCGTTTTGCTAATGATCTTTACGAAAATGCGTGGAACTCTCAAAACATTGAAAATGTTCAAATTACCGTTGCAGAAGAATTAGGAGTAGGTACCCGAGGCGATTATTATGATAAATATGGTGCGCTTTTGGATATGATTCAAAACCACTTACTTCAACTTTTGTGTTTGGTTGCTATGGAGCCACCAAGTGTTCTTGAAGCGGATAATGTAAGGGACGAAAAATTAAAAGTCTTAAAATCGCTGAGATTATTTGATGAAAAAATGGTGAAGGATCAGACTGTTAAAGCTCAATATACACGTGGTGATATTCAGGGCGAGTCCGTTTTATCCTATTTAGAAGATATCAACCAATTTAGCTCTGAGACGGATACATTTGTTGCGATTCGTGCAACGATCGACAACTGGCGTTGGGCGGGTGTACCATTTTATTTAAGAACGGGTAAACGAATGTCGAAACGTCATTCGGAGATCGTGATAAACTTTAAGAATGTTCCTCACAATATCTTCCCGGATCAAAAACCTATCGTAAATAACAAACTGGTCATCAGCCTTCAGCCGGAAGAGCGAATTGAGCTCGTACAGACTGTTAAAGTTCCCGGACCTGGTGGATACAGATATCAACCAACATCATTAGTTCTTGACTACAGTTCCTCTTTTACGGATCGTTTTCCGGAAGCGTATGAACGATTGATCATGGATGTGATCCGTGGAAATCAAACTTTATTTATGCGTAAAGATGAGGTAGAGGCTTCCTGGGATTGGGTTGATTCTATTACAGAACAATGGAAGCGTGCTAAAGTGAAAAATAAGTTGTACAATGCAGGGACTTCAGGACCCGGTGATGATGTATTAATAGATGGACATGAGTGGAATGAGTAAAACCGATATAAATCTGTGTGAAAGAGTTTTTTCTGATATTGAAAAACTCGAAGATGTTTTGGCTGAAGAAATAATTTCTTCGCTACAAACACAGTTGAAAGAGCAGAACAAAGCAACATTACTTTTATCGGGAGGAAGTACCCCCGTTAATTTATATTCTAAATTGTCGCATTTTGACATCGATTGGGCACAAGTTACCGTAGGTTTGGTTGATGAGCGCTATGTACCGATAGATGATGCGAACAGTAATGAGCGATTGATCAAAGCGTCTTTAATTCAGAATAAGGCATCGAAGGCTATATTTACAGGTATGGTGTACGACACCAGTAATCTTGATAAAAACTTAGATCTGGCAATAGCGCAAAACAAATCGTTTTATGATGAAACGGCTTGTGTTTTATTAGGTATGGGTACGGATGGTCATACGGCATCATTGTTTCCAAACGATGAAAAATCACTGCCCGGTTTGCAAACCGGATCGGATAATGATCTCTTGGTGTACACCAATTCACCTAATGAACCAAAACAGAGAATAAGCTTTACAATTGATGGTCTTTTAAATACAAAAAGACTCTTTTTATATTTTACCGGAGCGGAAAAAATGAAGGTATTTTCTGATGCAAAGGAAAGCAATCAACCGCTTACGTTACCGATATCTTCATTTATTCACCAGCAGCAAAAAGTACTCGA
>JANXFM010000160.1 GCA_024959975.1 Flavobacteriales bacterium | reverse complement strand
TGAGTTTAAGATATACCCGGTGCCATTACTTGATAATGATGTGTTATCTATAGTACCATCTGCTATCGTTCCATTGTAGGTAGGGTTCATTGACCATCCGTAGTCGTATCCTACTCCTGGGTTATCTGGGTTAGAATCGTTATCTGTAGCTTCTCCAAACCAGGTAGGTCCACCTGCTTGTTCAAAAAGAGTAATCTGAATCCCGTTTGGCGCAGTAAGGTAAATGTCTAAATCGCCCATATAGGAATGTTCCATATTAATATCAACGCTTATGATGTCGTTAACATTGGTAAGTAACTGACCTTCTCCAAAACAAGCTAAAACAATTTCAGTATTGTAAGTAACTCCACTACCATCAGGTAGAGATAGTGGCTCTGAGAATTCATCTTCGCAGGGAGTAGATTCCCAGCTACCACCTTCAATTGCTGTTGAGAATAAAAGGTCAGATGAGGAGTCAGGACCGATACTGGCAACAAGTCCGGGGCAAACTGAAGATGGTTCTACACTAGGGTTAATCGTAGCTCCACCTCCTACACGTACAAATACATTAACAGGGCCAGCTGTAGGGCAACCATTAACATCTTCTGCATAAAGGGATATAATGTAGCCCCCAGAATTTTCAAATGTGTATGTGAAATTTTGAATATTACTTTCAAGTATTTCATCCAAATACCATGAAAAACTAGTGTTAGAAATGGATTGGAAGTAAGTTGTGTTGTTTTCAGGGAATTGCGCACTTGCTTCAAGTGTTAATGTTTCTCCGGGACAGATATCGTAGTATGTTATAACTTCACCTGTTGTAGGATTAGTTTCTATGGTTTCTTCTATTGAGGTGCTGAGAATAAGCTGAACAATTTCCTGACAATCATTTTGAGCCAGAGAAATTCCAGAAACTAAAATAGAAAATACAGCAAGAAAATACTCTTTCATGGGGGCGTATGTGTGAGTTAAAATAACACCAAGTCTATCAGACTATTGGTAAAACTTCCCAAATGTACTTATATATTTTTTATTGTTAGTTTGTTTTTTTATCTAAAAGTGTTTTTCATTTAGTTTTACTTTAACAAAACAAATGAACCGGTTTTTTCCTGTAGTACATTTAGGTGGGTATTGAACCGGATAAGGAATGAATACTTTGCAATTTCAGCAGAAATACTATTGTCCTGACGAATTCCATCCCATCCACTATGAATGTCTTTAGATTGATAAACCAATTTACCCCAACTATCGTAAATAAATAGTTCGAAATTGGATTCAATGATGTTGTGGAATATGGGTTTGTAAATATCATTTATACCATCACCATTAGGTGTAAATGCTGTAGGTGTCCAAATGAAGTAATCGTCTACGGCAACAATTTCACTCAAATAGGAATCTGTACATCCAATTTCATTAGTTACAGTAAGTTGAACAGGGTAGGTTCCTATTTGGTTGAAATTGTGTTCCGGTTGTTCTTCTGTTGAAAATTGACCATCTCCGAAGCTCCAATGGTTAGAAACTAAATTTGTTTGTGGGTCAGGCGAAGAGAGATTAGTGAATTGTACCACCCCATTAGTGTAAATAACCTCGTCTTGGCTTGCTTCAAAATAGGCTATAACGTAAGGGGTGGATGTAATCGTAACTTCTTCACTGTATGTACAGCCAAAATTATCTACAACCTCATAGCTATAATTGTGAATCCCCGGATCCGTTTCTATGATTATTGAACTGTCATTATTTGAAATAATGCTTGGTTCATCTAAGAAATATTCATCAACGATGTAGTTGTCAAAACTCCAGGAAGCCGGAACAAGATCTTCATTTATATTGATTCCCCAAGAGAAGATCCAACCATTGTCAAATTCTAAGTAGTCTATAACAGTAATAGTCCATATTCCATTTAGTGGTGTTCCAATAAAACTATTGAAGTCACCAATAGGTAAATAGGTGTCTGAGTTTAAGATAGTTCCAAAGCCATTATTTGATGTTGATGTGTTATCTGCAATACCATCAACCATTGTCCCGTTGTAAGTGGGGTTCATGCTCCATCCGTAGTCGAATCCTACTCCTGGGTAGGTTTCACTACTATTGTCATCCGTAGCTTCGCCAAACCATAACCCACCTCCTGCTTGATCAAAAAGAAGTACTTGCACTCCGTTGGGAGCGGTAAGTAAAATGTCCAGATCACCGGTATATGAGTGTTCAATATTAATGTCAACGCTTACGAGATCGTTAACATTGGTAAGAATCTGACCTTCTTCAAAACAAGCTAGCGTAATATCTGTGCTGTAGACTGCACCGGTGCCATCGGGAAGATATAATGGCTCCGAGAATTCATCTTCGCAGGGTTGAGATCCCCAACTACCACCTTCAATTGTTGTTGAGAATAAAAGGTCAGATGAGTTGTCAGGTCCAATATTGGTAACAACTCCGGGGCAAATTTTAGATGGGGTAACACTAAGGTTAATGGTTGGTGTGGTGCTCACACGTACAAAAACTTTCGCAGGCACAGTTGTAATGCATCCATTAACATCTTCTGCGTGCAGGGAAACGATATAACCTCCTGCATCATTAAATGTGTGTGAAAAGCTCGAATTGTTACTCTCTTGACCTTCATCTATGCGCCAAGAAAAACTTGTTGTGGCTAAAGATTGAAAGTAGTTTGTGTTGTTTTCCGGAAATTCTGCACCGGCTTCAAGCGTTAATGTTTCTCCGGGACATAAATCGTAGTATACTATATTTTCACCCGTATCAGGATCAACTTCTATAGTTTCTTCTGAGGTTTCGATAATAAGTTGAATAATTTCCTGACAATCATTTTGAGCTATAGAAATTTCGCAAACTAAAATAGAAAATAAAATAAGGAAATGCTTTTTCATTGAAGGACGACTTTGTTTTAAAACAATGCATTTTTAGCAAAAACAATACCATATTTATTAATCATTAGGGAAAGTTTTCCAAATATACTTTTTATATTTTTTTCGTAGGAATAATAAATCTTAAATTTGCGCTTGTTATTAGAAAAGTGGTTTACACTTAAAACATTAAATTAGATAAGATGAAAGTTACTGTAGTAGGTGCTGGAGCAGTTGGCGCAAGTTGTGCAGAGTACATTGCCATTAAAGATTTTGCTTCTGAAGTTGTATTGATTGATATTAAGGAAAATTATGCCGAGGGTAAAGCCATGGATTTGATGCAAACAGCATCATTAAATGGTTTTGATACTAAAATTGTAGGGAGTACAAACGACTACTCTAAGACTGCAGGAAGTGATGTTGCTGTTATTACTAGTGGTATTCCAAGGAAACCGGGGATGACTCGTGAAGAGTTGATTGGTATTAATGCCGGAATCGTGAAGATGGTTTCTGAAAGTCTGATTAAGCATTCTCCAAATGTAATCTTAATTATCGTTAGTAATCCTATGGATACGATGACTTACTTAGCTCACAAAGCTACCGGTCTTCCAAAAAACAGAATTATCGGTATGGGTGGAGCTTTGGATAGTGCACGTTTTAAATATCGTTTAAGTGAAGCTTTAGGTTGTCCTGCATCCGATGTAGATGGTATGGTAATCGGAGGTCACAGTGATAAAGGAATGCTTCCTTTAACAAGATTGGCTTCAAGAAATAGTGTTCGCGTTACGGAATTCCTTTCTGAAGAAAGATTGGCTCAGGTAGCTGCTGACACGAAAGTTGGTGGTGCTACATTAACAGGTATGTTGGGTACTTCTGCCTGGTATGCGCCGGGTGCAGCAGTTTCTTCTATGGTACAGGCTATTGCTTGTGATCAAAAGAAAATGTTCCCTTGTTCAGCTTTGTTAGAAGGTGAGTATGGTTTGAGTGATCTTACCATTGGTGTGCCGGTTATTTTAGGTAAAAATGGTATCGAAAAAATCGTTGAGATCGATTTAAATGAAGACGAGAAGGCTTTATTAGCTGAGTCTGCGAAAGGTGTAAGCGCAACAAACGGTTTGTTGAGCGACCTGAACTTGTTCTAAACATAAATTAAGACGGAAACGTTTGAGATGATATAAAAAAAGCCTGGGCAACTGCTCAGGCTTTTTTTATGATGACTAGTTTTCAGTTTGTCAATTCTACATTCATGATTAGTCATTATCAATCATTCTTTCCCTCCATTCTTCAGGTAAAATAGGGCAACTATCGTATTTGCCAAACCACTTGTAACGATTTTTAGCAATGAATTTATAGGCTAAGTCTCTTAGCTTTTTTGGGAAAATAAAAAGTAGGATAGCACATCTGTAAATACCTCCCAATAGTATCAGACTTTTAATGATTGCTGTTGAGTGGGTGTATTCTGTCCCGTTGTGTAATAAGATGATGGAGTCGTAATTATTATTTTGTTTGACCGATTGAAGGAATCCAATTTTAAAATGTTTGTTTTTATCTCGATTGATGATGAATCGGATCGATTTATTACACAAAACACATATTCCGTCAAAGTAAAGAATGGGTTTATCCATAGCTTAATAAATGCAAATTTTTGAGTGTATTATTTCCCCCGTTTTGGTTGTAAGTCGCATAAAATAGAAGCCTTTTTGTAAATATGAAAGGTCGGTAGTTTGCATCGCTTTACCTTTATGACTCAATTTGCCTTCAATATTGTAAACTTCAACGGTATAAAGTAATTCCGGACTATTAATGTGAATAAGCCCTGTTGTTGGGTTTGGGTAAACACGAATCTGATTAGCAGTTGGTTCTAAAGTAGAAATTTCTGAATAGTTGCATCCCCATAGTAGGTGAATGCCTCCGGTGTACACACCCAGTAACATGTCGTTCCACCCGTCGTTATTAAGGTCGTAAACAAGTGGAGCTGTTCGAATTCCCTTAGCGTAGAGCAGAAGTGAGTCCGAAACTTCTTCAAAGACCCCATCGATATTGTCATCAATATTGGTGTAATGATAAACAGAACCTTTTTCAGTCCCCACATACAACTCATAGCCATTTTCTCCATCGATTACGATAGGTGTGGTGTAAGCAGTATTGTAAACAGAATCTGTAAGGTTTATGTTTCCGAGTTGTTCGTTTGCAAGTACAAAGTCTGCTTCTGAAGCACTACCCTGATTTTCGTAGTGAATTATATTCCCCTGACGTGTTCCTATAATCAAATCTAAGTCACTATCCCTGTCAAGATCTGCCAGGCATGGGCTGGCGAAGCTCCCTACATCAATGTCAAAATAATTTACAGAATTGATAAAGAAATTAGATTCACCATCTGTAATAATATTATTCAAAAGATGAAGTTTACCATCCGAGTCACCAATCAACATGTCCTGATCTCCGTCATCATCAAGATCTCCAAAAGCAGGGATAATATTGTTTTCAAAATTTAGCGCTCCCAGATTTGCATAATCATCAGTTATCCACTCAAATTTTGGGTTATTGGCGTCTCCAGTGTTTTCGTACAAGGCAAGTTGAGAATTAAAATTACCCCCTTCTGTGTAGTAGCCGTAGTTGGCCACGATTAGATCCATTAACCCGTCGTTATTGTAGTCAAATAAAATTGGGTGGGCTCCTGAGCCTACTTCGATCATATCATCAAGTAAAACATTTTTTTGAATCAGGCTAAAGTTAGCAGCATCAGTAACAGATCCATTTTTGTAGAACCAGATGTTTTCAAAATTGTGAGAAACATTGTTCCCATTAGGACTAACGATAAGATCTTTTTTATTGTCGTTGTCAATATCAAAATAGTAAGCAGCTGGAAATTTAGGGATGTTTACACTTTCTGTGTTGCTAGGGAATTGTGTATTCTGACGAATCATTAAAGAATTTTCAGTAGAAGCG
>JANXFM010000149.1 GCA_024959975.1 Flavobacteriales bacterium | reverse complement strand
ATCGTTACTTCCCAGAGCCAAATGACCTTCAAGCTGAATTTTCTTATGAAAATCAATGGTCGTACGCCCGCCTATTCTGTAACGCATTCCTTCTACCTCGTTGTACCTAATTAAAGTAGAAATCGGTCCTAACTCAAATTTATTAAAGTCAACCCAACTTGAAGTTAAAATATTCGTTGCGGTTGCCACGGTTCTAAATACCGATGTGTTCTGAATGCTGTCTATCATATCATAGGTTCCCTGATCTGTGTCAGATAATTCACTATGTCTGGCCTCAGCCCAGAAAGCTTCATCTCTATTCGAAATGTCTACGGCTACTTTAATCAAATTTTCAGGGCGATCATAAATCGTGTCTTGTCGAGCCTGATTAAAAACGTAATTCCTGTAAGAAACCGTCTTCTTGCCAAATAATCCCAATCCTTTGTCGCTTATGTTGTAATCTATTACCAATTCATCTTTCGACAACATCCACAAACTATCCTGATACAATTCATATTCCTGATCAATAGCCAGATCGTCCACAAAATTCAAATTGATTTGATCTGTAATCCCCAATTCCACTTTTACAACGGCATAGCTCAATGAGTCGTTTAAGACATACAAATTACCCGTGAAGGCAATATCAGATTTAACACGAGGAAAAAAAGCCAGGTTAATACAAGACTTGTTATTTACAACTACGGTGTCGATGATAAAATATTTATAAACAAGAGGAGCAAAATTATTAATCGGACTGGGAAATCGCTTAGACAACAACGCTATTTCATTGTCATAAATATCAATATTAGAATACAACTTATCCATCACAGAGGTAACCCCATCGTCATCAAATCGATCATAATGACCGCTCATTCGAGTTCCTGTCAGATATTCTTTCGTTGCCTGAGGGTCTTTTCGATAATAGACCTTAGATGCGGATTCCCTCAAAAATATGGGGATAAATGGTTTTCCATTAACTGAGGAAGTATCTACGTAGTCTTCAAAAACAAATTGAAAACTCTTCATGTAACGTTTATCTTTAAAGTCTTCAGAAAAGTTGTTGAGATCAAACCCTACCTTCTCATATTTTTCATACTCATAATAATCAAGAGCAGACTTTCTGTTTTTACTTTTATTCTGGATGACCTTTTTAATCAAGGCCACTGTGGGATTATCTTTGTTTTTGTATTTTTTTTCCTGGCTCTTACGATGATTTCCTGAAGATTTACAGATGTTGTTTTAAGCTCAAAGTTAATGGTTTGATTAGACCCCAAATTTATCTTTTTCACCAAGGATATGTAGCCAACAAAAGAGGCTTGCAATTCCTCTCCTGCCCATTTAGTCTCGAGTTGAAACTTACCATTAAAATCTGTTGTAGTACCTGTATTAGTATTTAGAAAAGTAACATTTACAAAGGGTAGTGGCTCTTTGGTGTCGGCATCAATTACCTTACCACGAACTTTTGTCATCTCTTGAGCAAAACCCATAGAGTAAAACAACAGACCAAACAAGAAGGGGCTTAATTGTTTCAAGAAATACATTATTCAAAAATTATTTATTAATCGATAGGGCTAAGCTGAAACGCAATTTCTAATTATTTATTCTGATCCATACACATAAAGAAACAACATATCCGAATATTAAACAATAGGTAATTCCACTCATTTTTGAGACATAAAGGCTCTTTGACGTTGACTAAAACAATCTCTTCTCTGGCTTCTTAGATTCTCTGACCGATGGCTGATGGCCGTTTTGACAAAAACTAGTCTTACTAAAAACTAATCCTGATTTCTTGTAGAAATAAAAAGGCCCTCTCTTTCGAGAAGGCCTTTGATATTTTAAATGCAATAAACGATTAATAGAACTTCGCTCTATTATCTTCAATATCAGCTAATTCTTTTAAAGCATTAAATACTTCAACATTCGCTCTAGGCTGTAGCTGACTTTCTAATTGCTTCTTTAAGGCCGTGTAGTTTTTCGGTGCTAAAGATTCTTTAAAGTCATCCGCAGACACAACATACACTCCGTTATTACCAATAACCGGATTAGATATTTGTCCTTCTTCCATTCCGTAAAAAGCCCCTACAACATTCGGCTCAAAACCTCCCGGAATTGCATTCGTGGTAAAAGCTGTGGTATTTACCTGCTCCGGAACAAGGTTCATCGCAGCAGCCAGATCATCAATGCTGCTCGCATTTGAAAGGTGCTTATTAAACTCTTCCGTTAAAGCTTCTCCACTCTTTTCGCGTTTTACAGCAATTTCTATCTGAAAGCGAACTTCTTCTAAATCTTGCGTTCCTTCTTCGGAGATATCCGTTAACATCACAACAACAATACGATTGTTTTGATCTTCTAATTTTACTGAGTTTAGCTCCGTTTTATCATTGTAAGCCCAAAAAACTAGGTTACGCGATTCTCCAAGTCCTGCAACCGAACGGTCGGCATCTTGAACGATAGATGTCGTAAGTGCAACATTTTTCTCATCTGCTAAAACTTCTAAACTCTCGGCATCTGTTGCAACAGCCATTTCGCTTGCCTGAGCATAAATTTCGTTTGACGTTTCTTCGCTAGCGTCCATAGACATGTCAATAATCGCAACTTGAATAGAGTCATTGCGACGCGCATTTAAACGAGCTACTTTATAGCTATCTTCTTCCTCATAAGGTCCGTAGACAAACCCTACTTTAGCATTTCTCATTACAGACTCAATGGCCGGGGAAAGTTGTCCCTCAGCGTAAAAAGTCGGGTCGAATGAAGAATCAGCGTAAGCATCTACAAAAGATTGTGCGTCATTTGTATTTCTAAAGCCTTCAACAGTTTCATTCGCTTTAGCCGTTTTGTTGTAAACAACTTTATCTTCAATAAGATCTGTAAGGCGTGCTTTAATAACATCTTTATCCGCCTGTGTAGGAAGGATGTCAAAAATTGCCAAAGTCAATTCGCGAGAAGCGTTTTGAGGGAAATCTTCTTTGTGTGCATTGTAATATGAAGAAGCTTCTGAATCGCTTACCTCAACATTCGTATCAAAAGGTTTAAACACGTAACGGCCGCTAGCCTGAGTTCCCTGCTCGTTGTAATACACCTCAGCATCAATATTTGAAGCTATTAAACCCTGACGAATCAGGCTGCTATATTTTTGTGATAAACGCTCTTTGCGAATCACATTTTCAAAATACATCCATCGCTGTGGGTCGTTATCATGAATTTGTTGGATCAGGGATGCCAATTGTGCAGAGGTAACATCTTGTCCGGAAACTCCAAAAAATTGTCGTGCCGTAGCCGACATCTCTCCGGCTTTGTATCCAAAAGTCAAGCCTGCTAATTCTTCTGAACTGATAGAAAGTCCTAAATCAGCATATTGTTCGCCCATGATGACTTCGTTTACTTTATCTGCCCATAAATTGTCTCTTAAGCCATTTCGATCCTGACGTCCGCTAAAAATACGGTCTATGTTCTGTGCCTCAGTTTCAAATTCACGATAGTCAATAACCTCATCATTTACCTCTCCTAATACTCCCTGTGCACTGCTGAACAAAGAAGTTCCGGAGCTCATCAAATCTCCTAAAAGAAATGCCCCCATAGCAATCCCAATTCCTCCAACAAGAAGACCGGAACGCTTTCTGAGTTTGTCAAGTGATATCATTATAAATGTGTTTTTCGTTAATCAAGTGAGCGAATATACAAAAGTTCTTGAAAAATAGACCTCTTAAGGTGTGCAGAAAAGGTGTACTTTTTCAATTCTTGTTTGCTCCACTTTCAAGATTTCGAAACTAAAACCATCCATATCAATTCTATCATTTAATTGTGGGATATTCTCACAGTAATGAACAATCAGCCCGCTTAGCGTTTCATAATCGTCAGACTCGGGAAGTTTTAGGTGATATTTTTCATTCAAATAATCAATTTCGTGTCGTCCCGAAAAAATAAATTCCTGTTCAGAAACTTGAAGCTCTACAAGTTCTGCCACGTCATGCTCATCTTCTATTTCTCCAAAGATCTCTTCTACAATATCCTCTACGGTAAGCAAGCCGGAGGTTCCTCCAAATTCATCTACGACCAAAGCGATGCTTTTGCGTTCTTTTATAAAAAGATTAAGAATATCATTTGCTGTCATCGTCTCCGGGACCAAGGTTATTGGCAATAAAATCGATTTAATCTCTGTAGGTTGTTTGAAAAGCTCATAAGAGTGTGTAAACCCAATAATCTGATCGATATTTTCTCTATAGATGACAATTTTTGAGAGCCCTGTCTCCACAAATTTATCACACAACTTAGTAATATCTTCGCCTATTTCCATGGCAACAATTTCATTTCTCGGAATCATACACTCCCGGGCTTTAACCTTAGAAAAATCGAGTGCATTTTGAAATATTTGAATTTCTGTTTCCAACAACTCTTTATCATCCTGTGTTGTTGTGTGTTCTTTCAAATATTGCTGCAGATCAACACGTCCAAAAACAGGTTTTTGGTCAAATTGCTCTACCCTTATAATGTGTTTCAATATAAAATTTGAAATCCCTACCACCAAAGAAACAACGACATACAAAACGTAATAACAAAGCCAGGCGGGAATAGCAAAAAGACGAATAAAACGATTGGCATTTAAACTAAAAAGTACTTTGGGTATAAACTCGGCCGTCACCAAAACAATAGCGGTAGAAAATATGGTTTGGAACAATAACACCAAACTATCTGTGGCTGTGTACTGACGAATAAATGGCTCTAGTACTCTGGCCATTTCTATCCCATAAACAACCAAAGCAATATTATTTCCCACAAGCATTGTGGCTATAAATCGAGAGGGGCTTTCTAAAAAAGGCGAAAGAATACGAGCATTAAACTCACCTCGTTTCTTCATAAGCTCGATGTGTAACTTATTAGAGGCTACAAAGGCAATTTCCATTCCCGAAAAAAAGGCAGAGAACAAAAGCGATAATAATATAATCAGTAGACTATCAGGGTCCATTAAGATGTTTTATGTTAATCTTTTGTAAGTTGCTGCCTCACAAAAGAACAAAAATTTTACGCTTCCCTACTTGTTTAACTCTAAGGCTCGGGGTGTTAACTTTATCATAAGAATTCTATACTCCAACAACTATTCTTATTTTGAATATTGTTTTTTTCTTAGTCTGTGCATAAAGTAAGCAAACACGGAAACTCCCACAAACATAAACCCTTTAGCAACTTTGTCTATGATTAATATATGGTACAAAGCGTCCATCAAAGTATAGACGGCAAAGAGTAACCATAAAACAATAAATATTTTTTGGGCTTTATTCAGCATGTTCCAAGTTAATAATTCCTCTACTCTTTTTAAGGGTATATTCACTAAAATATATGTCCGACTCAAATCCTTCGCCCATAATCACCTGTCTTTGTTTGGTAATTTTAACAAATTCCTCGGTATAAATTCGCTCTTTCAGCTCATCCCAAATCAGGAATTCTGTTTCTAATTTTTCGCCTTTAGCATTTTGCAAAAGGACGTTTCCTTTAGCTTCAATCAACTTGTCGTTCATCTGTTGAATCGCATAGTCTGCCCTAAGATAAGCGTCCTGCTCTCCTTCCTGTTCAAAAGAATGTAGTTCTAAACCTTGAGGGAACTCTACGTAAGGTTCTTCCCCTTCAAAACGAAACATTTTAGGTGTATTTAGCTTAAATGAAGCTTCACCGTTTTTTGTATAAAACCATTCTACATCAAGAGAAGACATAACCGGCTCGTCTATTTCTTTAGAAAATTCTTCCATCTGTTGCGGATTGGTTTGACAGGAAAAAAGTATTGCCGTTCCAAAAGAAACAACAATACTTTTTACGATATGACTATTTTTAAGCCTCATGTCTTCTTTAGCTTCTGCTAATAATATAGTGTTGTCAATCGACAAGCAACAACCGATTAAGGAACTCTAACCTTTACCGTTTCAGTATACCAACATTCTATTTTATATGTTGGTACATCTAGTAAACCTTCCGTAAAAATATCTGTTTTGCTTGGCATCTGCTCAGTATATTTCTGAATTCTTTCATTTGCCTTAGTGCTTGCCGAGGCGTCGAGCCTTTTAGCGTATTCATACTTGTCAATTGCCGCCCAATAACCAACTCTTTTCAAGAATTCTGTTTTCAACTCGCCACACTGACGAGACGTTTTCGCGTATAAATCTCCTATCAACAGATAAGGAGCCCCCCAACCAGAGCGAAAAGACACTGCTTTTAAGGCGTACGATCTTGCACTTTTATTTTTATTCATCGCCCCGTAAGTCTGCGCTAAACGGTAAGCATATTGTGCTTTATTTAAGTCGTCTTGTTCATTATCCAGGGCATAGGTATAAAACTCAACAGCCTTGGTGTAGTCCTGACGCTTTAATGAGCGAATACCCATATTGGCAGCTGCAGCCGGTGATGGGTCGATATTATAAAGTGTTTCAGAAATCGCGAAGAAGATGTCTGAGTCTGTGCATTCTTTTTTATTCAACAATTTTGCCGCTCGCTTCATCCATGCGATGTCTTCCTTATTGACTTCAAAATTTTTCGTGTACAGTTCAACAAGCTTTTCACATGTTGCATGTGGTGCTAGCGTTTTCTCTAAGTTGCTTTTTACATCACCTAGAGTTTTAAGCTCTTTCTTATTCCTTCTTAAAATCTTTTGCTCTTTAGAGCTCAATGCTTCTTTTTGCTCCGCATTATAAATATCCTGAGCTAATTTTGCTTCTTTATAAGCAATTACTCCCGAAAGGTCTGAAAATAAAGCAATCAGGTCTGCTACTTTTAAAACTTTAGCCTGCACCAATTTTGTGGTCGCCATAAAGTAGTAATTCAGCACGCTGGCCGTACTTTGATTGCCAGCCATGTTAAATGCAGTAAGAAGAACTTCATGCGATGCTTGCAGGCCTTCTGTAGAGCTTTTCATGTATTTGTACATGTCAGCACCTTTCATTCCTATAACGTAAGCTTCCTTGCCCGGGTAGAAAGTATTTCGTTGATCGTAAATCATCAATAATGAATCCACCAATACCCCTTTACGTGTAGCATCAGCTTCAAGTTTAATAACTCCTTTTAAAATTCTAGGTCCATGCAGATAAATGTTCTTTGTTCGTTTGGGTGCATTGTCAAACAAATAGGCCCATGGTTTATATGCGTCTGTATAATTCTTCTGCTTGTAAAATTCTGTGTAGATGGACAAGTTCTGCTCACAAGCCTCTTTATCTGTTCCATATTTCAAAAGCTCAGCTTCATCCTGTGCATAAGCATTAAATGAAAAAACAACTAGTGCTAATAAAGAAAATAAATTCGCTCTCATAATACTTGTTCTTAATCTATTTTACGTTTAGTAAACCACTTGTCATTGAAAGTAAACGCTACATGAAACTTTATGTATTTCTCCTGTATCAATCCACTGTCCATTGTTCCTCTCTTACCAAACTGAACGCCTAAATTAGCGGTTGTTTTAGACCGTTTTATTGGTAAACCAAAACCAATACTTACACTCATATCTGTAATTTCTGTTTGAGGCCCTTCGCTTCCTAATGCCGAAACAGAAAGGTATCCTGTATTGTAATTAAACCCCGCCCGGTATTGGATTGTTTTCAAATAATTATGTACGTCCTGAATGTTTGGAATCCACCACATACCAATCTTATATTGCGATGCGTTACTAAGCTGAGGGTTAGACAATCCAAAAAGGCTCAATTGTGACCATTCTTTAAAATCGTACTCTCCAGAAATAAGCCAATGATCTTCTTTTTCCATGGCCAATCCTAAACCATAAGATTTTGGCAACACCAAGCCGTTCGTAGAGCTTCCAAAAACTTTAAAAGTATCTCTAACACTCTCTAGAACAAACCCTTCACCTCCCGCTAAACCACTAACAATATCATACGTGTAAATGGCCCCTTCATTGTCTGCACTTAAGTTAGCCTGAGGGCTGTAAGTTGCTCCAAACGTTAATTGCTTATCTTCCAAATCCATTTGATATTGAACGCCAAAATCGTACGTATAATCGCTCACATGATACGAACTGTTATCTCTGCGATTCAGCAAATAATCATCCTCGAATATCAGATCGCGCTTTTGATTTAAAGTCCCAAAAACTGAAGATCCGGTAGCACCAACAGACAAACCTTTAGCAACCTTTACTCCAAAATTAATATAAAACCTGTTCAATCCACCCGACCCATTATGGTTAACACTATAATTTAAACTATCACCATCACTAGACCAATTAAAGTTTTGCGAGATCTCATAACCTTGAAAACTATAGGGAAGCAAGCCCCCACTAACAGCAAAGCCTTCTTTTATTGGAAACCCTAAACTTAAATAGGACATGGTAGAGGTAAAATGCTCCTGAGATAAAGTGTTATCAGATAAAAACATGGCAGAACCATTTACCCCTGCTTCAAAAGAGGTTACGGATAAGGCGCTTAATGATGCCGGATTCATTGGGTTTAAATTGCTATTAGGTCTTAAAGCAAGACCCAAACCTCCCATTTCACTATTCAAAGCAAAGCCCTGACTCTGAACCTCTCCAATTCCAAAAGCTGAATAGGGAGAAATTGTATTTTGCTGTGCCAAAGAAATTAGGGGTAAGCAAACGAATGTAAATAGTAGGTTTTTATATTTTTTTATTTGCATGTTGTTTCAGTATAAAATACATCCCTTTAAGTAGGGTGTCTGCATCGGCAAAGATGCTATTTTTTAATTTCTTATCAAAGAATGCCAAATCGCCCCCAGTAAGGATAATCTTCATCTCGGGATAACGCAATTTATATGCATCTATTATACCATCCAGCTCTTTTAACATACCATTAACTACGCCCGAAAGAATCGATTCTTTGGTGTTTTTTCCAATAAGGTCTTTTGGGGGTTGCAAATCTACTAATGGCAACATCTCCGTATAAGCATTTAAAGCTTTTAACCGCATTTGTAGTCCCGGAGAAATAGCCCCACCATGATAGGTGGTGTTTGCGTCAATAAAATCAAAAGTCATGCAAGTGCCGGCATCTATTATTAAAGTGGGTTCATTTGGAAACCTAAACATCGCTCCTGCGACCAAAGCAAGTCGATCTGCACCCACTGTTTTTGGTGATTCATAACGATTTTTAAACGGCATTTCCATTTCCGAAGACAAAACAAAGCTTTTTGAAGAACAGTTTTTAACCTCAAACAACAATGCCTCAGAAACTGGCTTCACGGAACTTAGCATAATACTGTTCACCTTTCCTGAGAAAGTCTTCAGTAAGTTCTCCAACTCAGGTTCAATGCAATAGCCTTTTGTTTGTAGCTGCTCATTTATAAAGCCTGCATACTTAATGCGTGTATTTCCTATGTCGATTACTAAATCCATAAATCAGGTCTATTTCCCAAAAGTATGAATAATGCAAATTAATCTCGCTTTTTCTTTGATAGATAAATTGCTTGTGTTTATATTTGCTGCCACAATAATGAGGTGCTATAGCTCAGTTGGTAGAGCAAAGGACTGAAAATCCTTGTGTCCCCGGTTCGAATCCTGGTAGCACCACAAAAAAAGACCCACTGAGTAAGTGGGTCTTTTTTTTATTTAAAATACTTGCTAAAAATCAATTCC
>JANXFM010000107.1 GCA_024959975.1 Flavobacteriales bacterium | reverse complement strand
AAAGTAGGTACAGAAGCTCTAAGGTAGATTAACAGATCCGGTGGCTTAACAAAAGAAGACATCAGATCGAAAAGACTGGCATAGTTTTCAAAATCCCTTGAAGTCATCAGACCCATTGCGTGTAAGTTGGGTGCAAAGATCTGTGCATCTTCATAGATCGTACGATCTTGAATAATATTCTTTCCACTTTCCTGAATTTCTTTTAACTGTCCAAAACGACTGTTCAAAAAATAAACTTGAAGGTTAAAAGCCCAACGCTGCATATCGGTATAAAAGTCATCCAGATAAGGATTATCATCAACCAATTCATAATGAGGTTCCCAATTAAAGTTTTTGGCCAATAATTCAGTCAATGTTGTTTTACCAACACCTATATTTCCCGCTACTGCAATATGCATTTCTTAGAATTTCAAATTAAGGTTTAAAAATACAATTTTAGATGAAACGAACAAGACAATTCTATGAGTTCATCTCTAAAAGTTCTTCTAAATATATTCTCTTATCAGATAATCGAGGAACTTTGTTTTGCCCACCAAGTTTTCCTCTTTTTTTCATCCAGTTAAAGAATAAGCCTTTTGTAGCAATATGAACTTTCGGTTCTTCGAGGATCATGTTCTTATAACGCTTTGCTTCGTAATCAGAATTTACTGATTTTAAAGCATGGTCAAACTGATGAATAAAGTTACTAAGATCTTTAGGAGCTTCTTTAAATTCTATAAGCCATTCGTGGTAAGCTTTTTCCCCATTAGAAATATGATGTGGTGCAGCTGTATAATCAACGACTTCAGTATCACTCATAACACAGGCCTGTTGCAATGCTTTTTCGGCATTGTGAACCATCAGCTCTTCACCAAAAGCATTTATAAAGTGTTTGGTACGTCCACTAATAATAAATCTATAGGGGTTTATTTGAGTAAACTGGATGGTATCACCGATCAGATAACGCCATAAACCGGCATTTGTGGTGATAACCAAAGCGTAATCTTTACCAATGACTACCTCACTTAAATTTACCGTTTCAGGATGCTCCTCATTAATGTTTGCTAGCGGAATAAATTCGTAATAGATTCCATAATCTAACATCAACAACATGTCTTCTTTTTCCGGATCGTCTTGAATTCCAAAGAAACCTTCCGACGCATTATACGTTTCAAGGTAATTTATTCCCTGTGGAAATAGTTTGTCGAAACTCTTTTTATAGGGTTTAAAATTTATCCCTCCATGAATGTACAACTCAAAGTCGGGCCAGATTTCCTGAAGATTTGATTTCCCGGTCTTTTCTAAAACTTTGTTAGCAAACACCAATCCCCAGGAAGGAACTCCGGAAAGAGAACTTATATCCTCATGAATAGCCTGCTCTGCCATTAAATCTATTTTCTTTTCCCATTCGCTCATTAAAGCAATGTCTTTATCCGGCGAACTCTGCAACTGCACCCAAAAAGGTAAGTTTTCTACGATGATGGCAGAAAGATCTCCTTCGTGCATACTATTGGACAAGGCGGAAATCTCGTGGCAACCTCCCAACATCAAACTTTTCCCTTCAAAAATATTTTTTGCCGGATAATTATGACAATAAACAGACAATAGATCCTTCCCCCCTCGGTAATGACAATCTTCAATAGACTCCTTACTAACGGGAATAAATTTACTCTTACTATTTGTCGTTCCCGACGATTTAGCAAACCACTTAATTTCTGAAGGCCACAAAATATTTTCTTCCCCGGCACGCATTCTACAGATGTAGGGCTCCAGGTCTTCATAATCGTGTAGAGGAATACGTTCAGAAAAATCTTTTGCATTCTTTATGCAATTAAAACCATAGGTTTTTCCAAATTCAGTATTTTTGGCTTTATCAACTAAGGATTGTCTCAACTCCTCCTGCACTTCGTGTGGATAGTTGATAAATAATTCGATGTGATGGATCCTCTTTTTAATGATCCAACTAACAATGGAATTGTAAATTTTCATTCAGAACCAATCTAATAATTTATTTATTTTTCTTTGGTATCGAAACTACAAAAAAATCGTTTTAATATGCAGATACGTGGTAGAATTCTTAAAATGAAAACAGAACTTAAAAGTCCTGTTCAATATCATTTACCCATGGATGGTGAGTTTTTGGGGATGAATCAATGGATCGGAAAGCACATTCAATTTCGTTTTGAGGGCGAGATCTATTGTTTAGATTGCGGTAAGCGAACAAAAAAATCATTTAATCAGGGTTTTTGTTATCCTTGTTTTCAAAGCAGTCCAATGTCTGCCGAATGCATCATAAAACCTGAGTTGTGCAGAGCCCACCTTGGAGAAGGTAGAGACATGGAATGGGAGCGCGAGCATCATCTTAAAGATCACTACGTATATTTAGCCGTTTCGAGTGGTGTAAAAGTCGGGATTACAAGAGATACGCAAGTTCCTACACGCTGGATCGATCAGGGGGCGAGCTACGCAGTTCCTATTGCAAAAACACCCAATCGTTATTTGTGTGGAATGATCGAAGTTTCTTTAAAAGAATACCTATCCGACAGAACCGCCTGGCAACGTATGTTGAAAAATGAGATCACTCATGTAGATTTAACAGAGAAACGCGCTGAGATCATAAAATTAGTCCCTGAAGAATATCAGCAATACCTGCTTACAGAAGAAGAAATCCTGAATATAGAATACCCGGTAAATGAATACCCGACGAAAGTTAAAAGCCTCAGTTTTGATAAAACTCCGGTGATCGAAGGTCGTTTGATGGGAATAAAAGGACAGTACCTACTCTTTGAAGGTGGACAGGTACTAAATATGCGTAA
>JANXFM010000070.1 GCA_024959975.1 Flavobacteriales bacterium | reverse complement strand
CTTTATTGATTGCATTTAGTAATGCAATTTTTGCTCAGGAAAATCTAAATTTTTCAAACCTAGGTTTTGAGAATTGGGATCTGTTTCATGGATATGGCTATACATCGCCAGACATTGAAACTACAGAATACAAAGTGAATTCTCCTCATCACGATGCAAGGCATAGTATTAATGCGGTTAATGGCTTTGATGTAAACACTTTATCGAAACTAAGATTTATACCGGAAGGTGAGTCGTATTCGGTGCGTCTTGGGAATAGTAATAATGGTTCTCAGAGTGAAAAATTAGCTTATACTTTTACAGTGAATAGCGAAAATGTAAAAGGTTCTATATATTATAAATATGCGGTAGTATTTCAAAGTTCGATGATTGATAAAGATTCATATGTTCAACCTAAATTCAAAATTAATATTTATTTGAATGATGAACTTTTAGAAGAAGAGTCCTATGAAGTAAATGCAAGTGTTAATAATTTAGAATTTAATTTAGTGAGTCTGCCAAACAGACTAATAAAGTGGAAAGATTGGACTACTGTGAGTTTTGATTTAAGTGATTTTAACATCAATGATCAAATACGCTTAGAGTTTGATAATTATGATTGTGCGATAGGACGATCCTTTGGTTACACATATCTGGTTGCCAACAATATGGGTTCAAATAACATTATAACAGGAGGATTAATACAAAAAATAATGGAAGATTAAGAAACTGATAATAGTAGTATAGACATCATAGCAATTGTAATTCCCAGCCAATTTATTCTCGTTAGATGTTCTTTGAATAAAAGGCTTGCAAATATGGCCGATGTGGCCACGATCCCCATGTTATTTATAGGAAATATAAAAGTGCTTTCCGGGTAATGATTTAAACATTTCAGGAAAAACACAATTGAAAGCACATTGGGAATTCCCAAACATATACCTGCAATAATATTCTTCTTTTTAATTTTATCGATTGTAAAATGTCTGTAAAGTAAGATTGGGACACCTAATAAAGCAGCGATGGAATACAATACACCACTAAATTGCAACTCTAAACCTCGATTTACCAGATCGTAGGTTTCAAGGCTATAAATAAGGGTAACATCTAAGATTCCGGAGCCAAAGAACAAAATGATAGGCACAACAAATAAAATCGGGTTTACGGACTTTTGTTTCTCTTCTTTTTTGGATGTGAAATATATCGACAATAGGGCTAAAATAATTCCTAGAATCTTAAAGAATTTCATAGAGTCACCAAAATACCAAAAACCAAAAAGCACAGGAATACAAAGCGATATCTTAGTGGCTACTGAAGTAATAGCAATTCCTACTTTTTGAGCTGAAAAAGCCATCAGATTAAACAAACTAATAAACAGAAATCCAATAAAGAGTGTTGAAGGAAACCACTCTTCAGAAGTTATTTGATTCACGTTTATTGATTCTCCAATAAGTCCAAAACAAAGTAACCCGGCGGTCATGTAATTAAATACAATCGCCTGGAAATTATTAATCTTATAACGCTCAAAAACCTTGAAAATAAGAAATAGGCTCGTGGTAAATAAAACACTTAACAGAAGGTAGATCATCTGTAATAGTATTTTAACAGATCTGTCGAAACTCGTTGCTCATTCACATAAGACGCATCTAATTGTGGAGCAATAATCCCTTTTTCAAGATTCTTGTCTCCCACAAATACTCTGGCTTCATCCCATAAATCTGCATCGATAAAAGATTGCATCGTTTCTCTACCTCCTTCAATGATTACAGAATGAATATTCCTTTGATATAATTGACTCATCAGCTCTTGATGAATCGTATTAAAATCGATAACTTGATATTCTGTTGATTCTGAATTCTCTTTGATTTGTTCGGTAAAAACTAAGGTTTTTACGGAGTCATCAAACACATGCAGGTCATTTGAAAGTCGCAGACGCCGGTCTAGGATCAATCTTAAAGGTTGATTACCTTCCCATAAACGAGCTGTAAGTTCGGGGTTATCTTTTTCAACGGTATTTGTGCCCACCAATATGGAAGCTTCTTCAGTACGCCATTTATGCACTAATTTCTTTGACTCCGAACTCGTAATCCAGAAAGGTTTACCTGACTCTTGTTCAAAAGGAGCAATAAATCCATCTTTTGTTTCCGCCCATTTGAGGATAATATAGGGTCTGTGTTTTTTATGAAAAGTAAAAAAACGTTTGTGCGACCTTTCACAATCCTCTTCCAACAGGCCCACTTTTACATTTGCACCTGCATTACGCATCATCTCAATTCCTTTTCCGGAAACTTTAGAAAAAGGATCCACACAACCTACCACCACATTAGGTATTCTATGTTTAATGATTAATTCGGCACATGGAGGTGTTTTTCCGTAGTGTGCACAAGGTTCTAAACTCACATAAAGAGTAGATTCTTTAAGCAGGGTTTTATCTTTTACAGACGCCACTGCATCTACTTCGGCATGTGCACCACCTGACTTTTGGTGCCAACCCTCACCAATTATCTTCCCCTGATGAACGATCACAGAACCTACCATTGGATTTGGATATGTTTTCCCCAAACCTAAAGCAGCTAGATCAAGGCATCTTTGCATGTAAATTTCATCCTTGTGCATACTTCAAAAATAGACAAAATGCATTAGTTTTAGGCTATGCTAAAAATCAAAGATATTCGCAACTACTTAAAAGATTCTCTAGCGAGTCAATACCCTGACTCAGAGCTTAGAGGTTTTTACAATTGGATCGTAGAATATCTTTTTAATTTTAGCAATATGGATGCATTAATGCAGGCTGATAAATCTTTAGAGGAGAATAACATTACAGAAATTGAACGCATTGTATCTTTATTAAAAAAAGAAAAACCCATTCAGCAAATTGTCGGCTATGCCTGGTTTTACGGACATAAGTTTAGTGTGAATAAGCAGGTGTTAATTCCTCGCCCTGAAACAGAAGAATTGGTAGATTGGATTTTAAAAGACAAACCTGAGCATAAGTCAATACTAGATGTTGGAACCGGTTCGGGATGCATTCCAGTCAGTTTAGCTTTAAACAGTTCTGCAAAAGTCTCTACAATGGATGTTTCCGAATTAGCAATCCAACAAGCTAAAGAGAATGCAGAAACATTAAAAGCTTCCGTTCACTTTATTCAAGCTGATGTTTTTGCTGAAGACACGATTCTAAAATTAAATTACTACGACATTATTGTTAGTAATCCCCCTTACGTATTAGAGTCTGACAAGAAAATGATGGCAAATAATGTGTTGAAAAATGAGCCTCATTTAGCTTTATTTGTACCTGACACAGATGCTTTAAAGTTTTATAATACAATTGCCGATATTGCTGCTAAAAGATTGAATTCCGAGGGGTTGCTTTATTTTGAGATACACGAACAAAAAGGGCCGGAGATCGTTGAAATGTTGAAAGAGAAAGGTTTTTCATCCATAGAATTAAAGCAGGATCTACAAGGGAAAGACAGAATGGTAAAAGCCGTATGGAAATTGTAAATTGCTTTTTTAAATTAGACAATTAAATGGACGCAAAGTCTAGAATAGATATACTACGTAAAGAACTCGCAAATCATAATCACGCTTATTATTTACTCGATAAGCCAACAATTAGCGATTTTGAATTTGACAAACTTCTGGAAGAACTCATCCGGCTTGAAAAGGAACATCCTGATTTTTTTGATGCCAATTCACCTTCTCAAAGAGTAGGAGGGGTGGTAAACAAAAATTTCGAGACCGTAGAGCACAAGCGCGTTATGCTCTCCCTTGGGAATACTTATTCTGAAGAAGAATTAAGAGATTTTGATAAGCGTATTCAAAAAGTCATTACAGAGCCTTATTCTTATGTTTGTGAGTTAAAATATGATGGCGTTTCCATTAGTTTACACTACGAAAACGGAGCCTTAAAACAGGCCTTAACCCGAGGTGATGGTACTCAGGGAGATGATGTAACGTCTAATGTTCGCACCATCAAAAGTATTCCCTTAAAACTCCAGGGTAATCCTCCTGATGAATTTGAGATTCGTGGAGAAATATTTATGCCACATAAAGGCTTTGAGGAAATGAATAAAGATCGGGTAGAAGCCGGTTTTGATGCTTTTGCAAACCCTAGGAATGCTACTTCAGGAACCCTGAAAATGCAAGATTCTACGGTGGTAGCTTCGCGTCCTTTGGATTGTTTTTTATACCACAGTCTGGGAGATCTTGTAAAAATTGACTCGCACTACGGAAAGTTGGAAGAAGCTCGTAAATGGGGTTTCAAAATCCCTACAGACACCCGAACTTACGATACCATTGACGGTGTGCTGGACTTTGTTAAATACTGGGATACAGCCCGAAAAGAGCTTCCTTATGATATTGATGGTATTGTGATTAAAATTGATAGTACTTTACAACAAGAAGAACTGGGTTACACAGCCAAATCTCCTCGTTGGGCAATTTCATACAAGTTTAAAGCAGAGCAGGCAGTAACAACCTTACATAAGATCACCTATCAGGTTGGAAGAACGGGTGCCATTACTCCCGTTGCTAATCTGGAGCCTGTACAGTTGGGGGGAACTACGGTTAAAAGAGCATCACTACACAATGCCGATCAAATTGCTAAACTCGATGTACGGGAAGGCGACACGGTTTACGTGGAGAAAGGAGGGGAGATCATCCCTAAA